>JAZKAF010000124.1:0-8925 GCA_040389285.1 candidate division FCPU426 bacterium | reverse complement strand
CCCCGGTAGCTTTTCAGCGAGGAGCGGTTGGCTTTGTCATAGGAAGACTTGAACACGTAGCCCACTCCGAGCCTACGTGCTATCTTCCGGCACTCTTTTCCGACCTCCAAAGCCATCCCTTCGTCTTCCAAGGCGCAGGGCCCGGCGATGACAAAAGGCTTGTTTTTATTAAACAAAAAGGCGACTGGGTCTTTGGACATAGGGTTGCAGGGATTATATCCGGTTTTTTCTAATTATTAAACCGTTTCTCAGCGTTTCTTGGGTCTTTCAACAGCGTTTTCGATGAGGCGGGCGATCAGCTTGGAAACGGGAATTCCCTTTGTATCAGCGGACTTTTTCAATTCCTGGAGGAGCTGTTCTTTCGAAGGCGGGGACGAAACCTGCGGCGGCGTCATGGGGCCGGTCTTTTTGGGATCCGGCCCCATGCTTCAGCGCCTCTTCAGGGCCGCGGCCACAAAATCTTTGAACAAGGGATGAGCGTGGGTCGGTTTGGAACGGAATTCCGGATGGAACTGCACGCCCAGCATCCAGGGGTGGTCCTTCAATTCCAGGATCTCGACCAGGGTCTCGTCCGGGCTGAGCCCGGCCAGGACCATGCCCTGGGCCGCGAAGAGGTCGCGGTAAAAATTATTGAACTCATAGCGGTGCCGGTGGCGCTCGAAGATCACTTTCTCGCCATAAGCTTTGGCGCTCAAAGTGCCCTTGGTCAGACGGCAGGGATAGCTGCCCAGGCGCATGGTGCCGCCCAGGTTCTTGATCTCCTTCTGTTCTTCGAGCAAGGAGATGATCGGATGCGCGGAGCCAGCGTCGAACTCCGTGGAGTTGGCATGGTCGAGCCCGCAGACGTTGCGCGCGAACTCGATGGCCATGGTCTGCATACCTAAGCAGATGCCGAAGTAGGGCACTTTTTTCTCGCGGGCGAAGCGGATGGCCTCGATCTTGCCCTCGATACCGCGGTGGCCGAAGCCGCCCGGCACCAGGATGCCGTTCACGCCCTTCAACTGCTTGGCCGCGCCCTTGCCTTCGAGGGCGGTGGCTTCCAGCCACTGGATGTCGACATGCGCGTCGTTGGCGATGCCGCCGTGGATCAGCGATTCGGTGATGCTCTTGTAAGCGTCCTTGACCTCGGTGTATTTTCCCACCACCGCGATGCTGACCTGGCGGCGCGGTTTCTTCACCTTCTGCACCATGCGCTCCCAGTCGGCCAGGCGCGCCTCGCGCGGGCGCAGGTTCAGGCGCTTGCAGACGATGCGGTCCAGGCCTTCCGCGCGCATGAACAGCGGCATCTCGTAGATCGACTGGACGTCGCGATTCTCGATGACCGCGTCCTCGTCCAGGTTGCAGAACAAGGCGATCTTGCTCTTGGTGTCCGGCAAGAAGGGATGCTCGGTGCGGCAGACCACCACGTCGGGCTGGATGCCGATGCCCAGCAACTCCTTGACCGAATGCTGCGTGGGCTTGGTCTTCAGCTCGCCCGCGCTCTTCAGGTAGGGCACCAAGGTCAGGTGCACGTAGATGGCGTTGTCTTTGCCCACGTCGCGGCGCATCTGGCGCACGGCTTCCAAGAACGGCAGGGACTCGATGTCGCCGATGGTGCCACCGACCTCGATGATGGCCACATCCAGGCCCTTGGTGGAATGGGCCACGCGCTTGATGCGTTCCTTGATCTCGTTGGTGATGTGCGGCACCACCTGGACGGTCTTGCCTAAGTATTCGCCCTTGCGTTCCTTGGCGATGACGTTCGAATAGATCTGGCCGGTGGTGGCGTTGTTGTCGCGGGTCAGCTGGCAGTGGGTGAAGCGCTCATAATGGCCCAGGTCGAGGTCGGTCTCGGCCCCGTCGTCGGTGACGTAGACCTCGCCATGCTGGAAAGGGGACATGGTGCCGGGATCCACGTTGATATAGGGATCCAGCTTCATCATGGTGACCTTCAGGCCGCGGCGCTCGAGCAGGCAGGCCAGGGAGGAGGCCACGATCCCTTTGCCGAGCGAGGAGACCACGCCTCCCGTCACAAACACGTATTTGGTGGGCATTTTTGATACCGCCTAAAATAAAAACCGGCCCAAGGCAAATGCCTGGGCCGGGATTAATTTATACCTTAAGCTCCGCGCTTTATCAAGCGCCGCACTTTCGCCGCGTCCGCCGGAGTATCCACCGCGACCGAGGCGCCCCGGCTGCTCCCCACGGCGATGGAATAGCCGTTTTCCAGCACCCGCAATTGCTCCAGTTTTTCAAGGCGCTCCAGCGGGGTGGGCTTCAACTTGGCCAGCTTTTGCAAGAAGGCGGCCTGGTAGGCATAGAGGCCCACATGCAGCCCGACGTTTGCCAGGGTGTCGGCAGGGTCCCGGCGGTGAGGGATGGCAGCCCTAGAAAAATACAGGGCGTTGCCCGACTTATCCGTGACCACCTTGACGCAGTTGGGATCAAGGTATTCACCCTTGCCTAAAGGCCGCTGCAAGGTGGCCATCAAAGTGCCCTTCCTTTTAAACATTCCCACCAATTGGTCGATCATGGCCGGCGGCAGCAAGGGTTCGTCGCCCTGGATATTGACCACGATGCCCCGCGCTTTCATCCCCAGCTTGCGGGCGGCCACGGCAATGCGGTCTGTGCCTGAGACGCAGGACGATGGGGTCATCACCGCCAGGCCCCCAAAGGAGGCTACCACCTGGGCGATGCGTCGGTCGTCCGTGGCCACAGCCACTAGGTCCAGGGAACGCGCTTTCATGGCCTGCTCCCAGACGCGCTGGATCATGGGCTTGCCGCAGAGATCCACCAGGGGTTTTCCGGGAAAGCGGGAGGAGGCGTAGCGCGCGGGGATGATACCCAGGACTGGTTCAGACTTTGGCATAAAAATTCTCCACCAGTCCGGAGGGAAAACTAAGGATCTTTTCCAGGCGCCAGCGACTGAGAGGAAAAGAAGGAGGAAAACAGGACAGTCCAGATCCCAGCAGGACCGGGACGGTGCTCAGCACGATGCGGTCCACCAGGTCATTCTCAAAAAAGAGGCGGTTCGTCTCCCCGCCTCCGACAAGCCAGACATGCTTTGTTCTTGCCACGTCGCGCCAGATGGCCGCGTCAAATCCGGCAAAATATTCGTCGGCGACGGGTTTTAAGTCCGTGGCATGGCGGGTCAGCACCCAGCTTTCCTTGCCCGCGTAAGGCCAGGCACCGAAGCTCTTGGCCAACTCCCAGGTCTTGCGGCCCATCACGATGACGTCGACGCTCTTCAAAAAATCGGCGTAGCCGTAGTCTTCGCCAGGTGCGCTCACTGAGTCCAGAAAATCGATCTCTCCCTTAGGCCCGGCGATGAAGCCGTCCAGGGACTGGGCGATAAATAAGGTGCAGGGCATGGGTTTGGCTCCGGTCCGGAAGGCCGGGAAAAGGTCACTCCTTGAAGCCGTCCTTGTAACGCTCCAGGATGCTTTGAACAATGCTGGTGCTGCTCCTGCCCTCCACAAAGGGAAGGCTCAAAACCTTGCCGCCGGCGGCCTCGACCGTGTCGCGGCCCAGGATCTTGTCCACGCTCCAGTCGCCGCCTTTGACCAAAATGGAAGGGACCAGGGCTTTGATCAGCTCGCGCGGGTCTTCTTCGCTGAAAACGCAGACCATGTCCACGCAGGCCAGGCCGGCCAGCAACTCGGCCCGTTCGGCTTCGGGCAGGATGGGCCGCTTGTCGCCTTTGAGCGCCTTGACCGAGCTGTCCGAATTCAGGCCGATGACCAGCGCGTCGCCCAGGGCGCGGGCGCTAGCCAGGTAGCGCAAATGGCCGACATGCAGCAGGTCGAAGACGCCGTTGCTGAAGACCACCTTCTTGCCTTCGGCCTTCAGGCGCGCGACCTCGCGAGCGCAGGCACCGCGATCGAGGATCTTGCCGCTCATGCCAGGACCGCAGCCAGTTCGGCCGGAGTGACGGCGGCCACGCCGATCTCGCCCACCACGATGCCTGCCGCGGCGTTGGCCAGATAGGCCGCTTCGGGATAGCCCGCGCCCGCGGCCAGCGCCAGGGTCAAGGTGGCAATGACCGTGTCGCCGGCGCCGGTGACGTCGAAGACTTCGCGCGCCTGGGTGGGGATATGGGTGGAGGGGCCGTCTTTTTCAAAAAGGCTCATGCCATGCTCGCCGCGCGTGATCAGCACGGCCTGGCATTGCAGGTCAGCCAGCAGCTTGCGGCCGCCGGCCTCGACCTGGGCCTCGTTGTCAAAGTGGATGCCAGAGGCCGCCTGGGCCTCACCCTGATTCGGGGTGATGATGCTGGCGCCGCGGAAGATGCCGATGTTCGCAGGCTTGGGATCCACGCTCAGCACGCTCTTCTGGCTGCGCCCCAGCTGGATGATGCCGGAGACCACGGGAAGGGTGAGCACGCCTTTGGCATAGTCGCTGAAGAGGATGGCTTCGGCGCCCTTGCAAGCGGCCAGGGCCTTTTCCAAAAGCGCCTCGCGTACTTTGGTGTCCAGCCAGGCCTGTTTTTCGCGGTCCACCCGCACCACTTGCTGCTGCTGGGCGATGACCCGGGTCTTCTGGATGGTGGGCCGGCTGGGATCCTCGACCAAGAAGCTGGGATCGATGCCCTTGCCTTCCAGCATGGAGGCCACGCGCTGGCCCATGGCGTCCTTGCCCACCACGCCCACCAGCACCACACTGGCGCCCAGGGCGGCCAGATTGGCCGCCACATTGGCCGCGCCGCCCAGGCGGTAGGTCTCTTCGCTGACATGCACCACCGGGATGGGAGCTTCGGGCGAGATGCGCGAGACCTTGCCCCAGACGTAATGGTCGGCCATCACGTCGCCCACGACCACCACGCGGCGCCCGGCGAAGCGGGGGAGACGGGCTTTCAAGCTGGCCGGATCCATGCTCAGTTCCCTTTCTTTGACTTGAAATAACCGCGGCTCAGTAGCTCGCGTTCCACCAAAAAGCAGAGCAAATGCCCCAGGATGATGTGCGACTCCTGCACATGTGACGAAGGCGCGTCCTTAGAAGTCGGCACGGTCAGGCAGAGCCCGCAGGCCTTGACCAGCTTGCCGCCTCCCTTGCCCGAGAACCCCAGCGTGACGCAGCCGGCCTTTTTCGCCGTGTATAGGCCCCGCAGCACGTTCTCGGAATTTCCCGAAGTCGAGATGCCCAGCACCACGTCGCCTTTTTTGGCGAGCGCCTCCACCTGGCGGCTGAAGACCGTTTCGTATCCGTAGTCGTTGGCGATGGAAGTCAGGGCCGACGCGTCCGTGGTCAGGGCGATGGCAGGCAGGCCCCGCCGCTCCAGCTTGTCCAAACGGCCGACCAGCTCCGTGGCCAGATGCTGGGCGTCGGCGGCACTGCCGCCATTGCCGAAGATCAGCCACTTGCCGCCGCGCGCTATGGTATTGGCGATCAGGCCAGCGGCTTTTTCCAAGCCGGGGGCCAGCTCTTCCATGCTGGCCAACGCGGCCAGGATGCTGCCCGAGAAGTATTCGCGGATGAAAGCCTGCTGGCTTTCCTTTATTTTGCCTGCGGATCGGCCCATTCGGCGTCCTGTAAGATGATGTTGATGGATCCGATGACGATCTTGCTCTTGATCTTCACGGGGATATGCCGGGCGTCGTCGGTCACCCAGATGAAGACTTCGCCCTTCTGCTGAAAGACCCCCTGAAAGGCCAGGTGCGGCTGGACCAGGATGGTGTCGAACTTGCCCGCCAGCACTTTCACCTTCTCTTTTTTCAGCACGTCGACCTTCAGCTCATAGCTCTTCTTGTCGTCCGCGGTCACCGGGATGGTCAGCGACTTTCCAACCTCCAGATCCATGGCGCGGAAGAGGTAAAAACAGCTCATCACGTCCTGGGTCTCGGCCACCATGTCGTTCTCGTTGCCGTGGTCGTCGACCAGCTTGTGCCGCACTTGATCGTAGATGAAAAAGCTGTCGCCCTTGAAGCCGCCTTCCTGCAGGTGTTTTTCGTAACGCCAGGAGAACAGGGACTCCGCGTCGATAAAACTGTCGATGGTGTCGCGCACCTTGAAAAAGGTCTCGAAAAACGGGTGGGTGCGGGCCGTAGCCTGGATATGAAAGCAGTCGCGTCCCGACTGCTTCTCGATCCCTTTGACGCTCAAGGTGGCGAAACCGGCCGTGGCGCCGGCGTATTGCACCGCGAAGGTCAGCTTCTCGCCGACGGCGAAGGCCCGGTTGGGCAGCTTTCGGAAAGCGGGAGTCGGCACCGGCGTCGGGGTCTTGGATCCCAGCTTGGCCCCCAGGCGCTTCGTCCTCTTTTTACCCTTGGCAACCGGAGCGGGGACCGGCGTGGGCACCGGGGTGGCGGTGGGCGCCAACAAAGCCGGCTCCGGACGCGGTGGCGGCTTTACGATTTTCATGTGGCCGCGCGAGGCGCAACCCAGCGCGGTCAGCAGCGCGGCGGTCCAGAAAAGCCCGGGCTTCATTGATGGGAAGCGGCGAGACCCAGCGCGACGGCGCCCAGCACCGCGGCGGTCAGCGGCATGTAGCGCCAGGTGGCCAACTGGTCCCACCATTCGCCCGCAGCCTTGCCCCCGCTCTGGGCCTGGTCCTTGCGCAGTTTTTCCAGGGAATCCTTGACCTCGGCGATCTCGTGGGAGTTGTCGTTGACGTCGCGCTTCAAAGTGCTCATCAGGTCCAGCAGGTTCTCCATGCGCTCGGCCTTGCGTTCGATGGCGCTTTGCAGGTCCTTCGACTTGGCCAGCGAATCCGTGGCCGCCTGGGCGGCGCTCTCACTGGCTTTAGCCGTGGAGGAGATCTTCGCTTCCAGGGCGCGGACCTGGACGCTTAAGTCCGCCAGCTCGCCTTTCCAGCGGGATTCGGCGGCGCTGAGATCCTCGAGTTTCAATGCGGGCGGTACCGGGATCTCATGCGTGGGGGTGGCCTGGGGGAGCGGACGCCGGGACATATCCGGATTCAGCGGTTCTTCGGCGTGGGCCTTCGGGCCGCCAAAAAGAGAAAGCCCTGCCAGGAGCAGGGCTTTCAAAAACAAGGATCGCGGAAAGAGAGCCATCGGTCGGGCGCGGTTCAGGCCGACTTGGCCGGTTCCGAGGGGGCTTCGGCTTTTACCGCGAAAAAATCATAGGCCGCGTCGAGCAGGGTGACGGCCAAAAACCCGCCGCCAAAAAGATAGACGATGAACATCTGGGCCTCGTGCAGCACATGCTTGACGTTCAGATCGTCTCCGGGGGCCTCGCAACTGCGGGACACGAGAACCGAGAGCAGGATCAGGAAGCCAAAAAAGATCGCGTTGGCCCACACATAATCCATGAACTTTCCCGATCCGCCGGAAGGCCGCTGTGTAGCATCCTGATTTTTTTTGGACATTGATCCCCTCGAAGTTATGACGATTTTAGCCTATTTCTTCAGGGCTTCAAGCACTTTGTCGCGCTCCTTCGCGCTCATGCCAGAAAGCACGAAGACGCGCGTCTTTTTGCGGCCCCAGGCCCGGGCCTCGTGGGTCGAATTAAAGCAAAGGTCGATGCGCATGCCCTTGATGTCGCCTCCGGTGTCGAGCGCCTGGGCTGGGCCGTAACCTTCGACATAGAGCAGGCTCTTCATGGGGATGATCGCAGGATCGACGGCCACCACGCCGAAGCGGGCGCGGGCGCCGGTGAAGGTGCGGCTCTCGTTGTCCTGGCCGTTAGCGCTGGGCCCCGGATCATAGGCCGTGGCCTCCATGACCAGGGTCTTCCAGGCGTAGGCCATGGCGGGCAGCTTCACCGCCTCCGGGGTCCCGGGAAGCCCCTTGCCGACCATGACCTTCAAGGCCCTTCCCGGGCGGGCCTTTTGCAGGACGATGACCTTGCCCTTCAAAAGGCGCAGGCTGCCGCGCTTCTCGACCGGCAAGGCGGGGTCCGCGGCGGAAAGCGAAGCCGCCAGAGCCAAAAATATCAAGACTCTCATATCAAAAGGGCCCTAAACAAAAAAGCCCTCTCAAGGCTGAGCCTGGAGAGGGCTTTCGAAAAAGACGGGCTGAACCTATTCGGCTTCGACCTCGACACTGCCCGTGTCGCCGGTCAGGCGGCGTTCTTCACGCTTGTTGGTGATGAAGCCGGGGGAGGGGGGGTTCTTATCGCCCTTGAAGCACAACCACATGAAAAAGATCACGCCCAAAAGGCCCAGCAAGCCGCCAAAGGCGTCGCGGAAATCCACGCCCGTGACCACCGCCGCCTGCGCCTGCGAAGCGAGCGTCCAGAACAACCCCAATAAAATAAGGCCTCTCTTCATCTAAGTCGGCTCCTCAAAGCTTTTGGTTTCGATGAAAAACATCATACTTCAGGCACCCCACTTCGCAAAGACATTCTTCGCCCAGATCCATAGCCGCGATAGCGCCGGTTTTCCGCAGCCTTTTCAGGGCTTCCAGCACCTGATCGCGCTGGTGGGAGGGAAAGATCGGATTGATGTGGATCTGGCTGCTGCCTTCGAAGCCGGCGGGCGTGTTCACCCGCCATTTGATCAGCACATGCAGGGGCATGGGTTGCTCGCTCGAACGCGGCCGGGTGTACCATTCCTCGTTGCAAGCCAGGCGGGAACCGGTGGCGGCGTGCATGGCGTGCACCAGGTCCGAAAAACCCCTTAATTCGGCGTCGCGCATGCGCCGGGGGTCGGACTGGGCCGACTTGCTGTAGATGGCCAGCGTTGGGAACACATGCCCGGGCTCAACCAGGGCCAGCGCATGGGCGTTCTCGGCCAGCAGCAGGCCGCGCGTCTTGGCGGTCTCCAGGATCACATCGTTGTAAAAAGCCGGGCATTGGCGCAGCAGGTCCAGGCGCCGGGACACGCCCGAGCCCCAGGTGTCCACGCCCAGCACCTGCTTGTGCAGATGGTCGAAACTGGCGCCGGCCGGGGCCAGCCAATTTTGGAAGATCGACACATGGCGGACATGCGGGTTCTCGCGCGCGATGTCTTCGGCCGCGGCCAGGGTGAAACTGAGATAGGCGAAGTGC
>JAZKAF010000123.1:0-20105 GCA_040389285.1 candidate division FCPU426 bacterium | reverse complement strand
CGGCCTGCGCTTGGATATCAGCTTTGACAGGGCCAGCTTCGCGCCAGGCACGCGCTTCACGCGCCTTGCTGGCGCGGCCAACGCCAAGGTCAGCCGCGGCGGGGTGGCGGTGGGGGATAACGAGTTTGTGGCGTCAGCAGGCGCGGATTATTTGTTAAAAGAAGGCGAATTAAGGCTTAAATAATTGGATCGTTCAAGTTCCTAAATGTCCCCGCAGATCATCGGTGCACCAAAAACGTCCTTCATGACCACAGCGGTCGCAATGGCAGATACGGATATCCGCTTGGTCCACGCCTTTGCGGCAGGCCACGCAGACCTTGGGCGGCATTTTGGATAGGGCCTTGTCCACGGAAGCTTTCATGGTCGAGCGGGCCTTGCGCGTGGCGTTCAAGTTCCGCCAATGGCCAAGGATCTCGGGCGCGAAAAATATCAGGAAATTAGCCAAGGAACCCAGGATCTCAAAGGCCCTCGGAAGGCCTCCCAGGACCATTTTATAGGCCAGGAAGGCTACGATCCCCCAGGCTAGCCAGCGCATTTTAAGGGGCAGGATAAAGAAGACCAGGATCTGGAATTCAGGATAGAGATAAGCGAAGGCCAGCTGCATGGATAGGGTCCAATAAGTCCCGTCCTGCCAGATGTTCAGATGAAGAAAAAGAAATCCCGCCATCGACACGAACGCGCCGAAAAAGATCCCCGACAACACGTAAAGCGTCAGACGAAAGCCGCCCCAATGCGATTCCAGGGCCTTTCCCATCATCCATAAGAAATAAAACCAGAAGATCGCGAAAAAGGCGCCCCAGCGGCTGACGTCCGGGACCAGGATGTAGGTGAAGAGCCGCCACCATTGGCCGTCCACCACCGCGGCCGGGTTCAAGGCCAGCATCAACTGGATATCCGGATTTTGGATGCCTATGAGGGTCATGACCGCCTGAAGCCCGATGATCCCAAGGATCAAATGGGGGATGGCGATGAACCCGAACTGTCTCTCCAACTTGTCGAACCAACTCATGCTTGCCCCTTGCAGCGTAAGAGACCCTGATTATACACTGCAGGGCATATGCGCGCCCTCGCAAACGCCCTCATACGAAGACCCCTATTTTGCGCCGCCTTAGGCCTTTGCCTGGGCGTGGCCGTCAGCCCCATTTTTCCTAAATCCTTCCTCTTTTTTGCCGGGCTCGCGGGCCTAACCGCTTTAGTTCTGGCCTGGCAGATGCTTTCCTCAAAGCGCCAGGCTTTGGCCGCGCTGGCCTTTGCCGTGGCGGGGTTGGCTGGCGGCGCGCTGCGGGTGCAGCCTTTGCTTCAACTATGGCAAGCGCCGGGTCAGGCAGCTGTGACCATGGCCCGTTTGGAGGCCCAAGTGTTCGCGGACCTGGGCGAGCGCGAGGAAAGTGGCCGCCGGGTCCTGCTGCTAGAGAATGTCCGGGTCAAGGATCTGGAATCCGCGGACGATGCCAAGCTCTGGCAAGGTAGAGTCAGGCTTTCCTTTGAGCCAGATCCCAGCGCCCCGGCTCTGGGCCCGGGAGACCGGATCGCGTTTTTGGGATCGATCCGGCCCACTCAGGAAGCATCCAATCCTGGAGAGTTCCGCTACCGCGCGTTCTTGCTCGGGCGGGGGATCACGGCCCAGGCCAGTTCGCGCAAAGCCGCGGCGCCTGAGCAGCTTAGCCAGGGCAGCGTCTGGCAGCCCCGTCGTTTGGCCTGGATGGCTTGGACCCGGCTTATCCAGGGCCTGGAACAAAGCGGCTTGAGCCCCCGCGCGGTCGCCCTGACCCGGGGCATGGTGCTGGGGGACACGGGTTCTCTCACCAACCGCGACATGAGCGTCTATGCTCGCACCGGACTGGTGCATATCCTGTCTGTGTCAGGGCTGCATATGGCCTTGGCCATGAGCCTCTTTTTGCTGCTGGGGAAGTCTGCTGGCCTTTCACGTCGAGGCCTGGCCTGGATGGCCCTGCCTTTTGCCTTTGGCTACGCCATGATCTGCGGCATGCCAGTGCCCTGCCAAAGGGCGCTCTGCCTTTTTGTCTTTGTGCTGCTGGGGCAGGCCCTGGATCTGGATACGGATCTCGCCACCAGCTTGGGGCTAGGCGCCATCTTGATCCTGCTGATCCAACCCGGCGCCCTATTCGAGGCCGGGACCCAGCTCTCATTTCTTGTCTCGTTGGGCTTGGTGACTCTGACTCCGTTGATCCAGAAAAACATGCCCGAGTCTTGGCCGCGCTGGCTGCAGCGGGGCTTGGCCGCGACGCTTGCAGCCGAGCTAGCCTCGGTGCCTTTGGTGGCCTGGCATTTCGGGGTCTATTGCTGGCCCGCGCTGGTGGCCACGCTGCTCACCGCGCCTTTGATGGGGCCGGTGGTGGGGCTGGGGCTGCTCAATGCGGTGCTGGGCTATGTCGCGCCTTCGCTGGCCCTGATCACGGCATGGCCCTTGGAATGGGTCTTGAAAACCTTGGACTGGATCACGTCGCATCTGGCCTTGCTGCCTTTGGCCGCCTTTTCAGTGGGCCGTCCTGCTTTTGTTTGGATGTTTCTCTGGTTCGCAGCGGTGCTGGTTTTCTCGGCCTGGCCCCGCAAGCGCACGGCTTGGATCTTTGTTCCTCTCATGTTGGGGATGCTCTGGCCTGGTTTGCCTCTGGCGCATCGGCATCCCGGCGAGACCCGGGTCTGGTTTTTGGATGTGGGCCAGGGCGATGCAATACTCACGGAATTTGAAGATGGCAAAGTCTTGCTTGTGGACGCGGGACCGCGACTGCCTGACGCTGGATCCTGGGTGGTGGGTCCCGCGCTGCGCAGGCTGGGTATCAATCAGGTGGATTGGGCCGTGGTCACGCATCCGCACGCGGACCACGCCGGCGGCATGGCCTGGGTGCTGGACCAGTTTCGTGTAGCTAGCCTGATCCATAGCGGTGAGTCCCACTCAGGCGTGATCTGGCCCGGATTGCTCGCGCTTGCCCAGGAACGCGGCGTACCCGTTCTCGACCTTTCTCTTCAGGACACGCCCCTGGACTGGGAGGGCCGTATTCGCAAGCTCTCACCCGTCTTGCCCCGGCTTCAGCACAGCAAGCAGGACATGCATAACAACAACGTGGTGCTGGAAGTCGGCGGCTGGTTGCTGCTTACCGGCGACCTGCAATCCCAGGGCGAAGCGCGGCTGATCAAGAACGGGTCGCTCAAGCACATCGAAGTTCTTAAAGTCGGACATCACGGCAGCAAGACCTCCAGCTCACGCCAGTTTTTGCGGGCTATCCATCCCTCCTACGCTGTGATCTCCGCCGGACGGCACAACCGCTTTGGCCATCCCGCGCCCCAGCCTTTGCGCGACCTGGCTGGTCAGACCCTCTTCCGCACGGATCTGCAGGGCTGCATCCGCGTTTCGCATGATTCCAGCGGCACTCGCTTCTTTCCCTGGTGGTCTGTAACGACCGAAAGTCTCTGGCAGGCCCCGCCCCGGGTAAAACGCTCTAAATGGAAGAAGTTCGAGGAAACAGCCCTCTAATCTCAGCGAAATTTGTGTTTCGAGTTACAAAACCCGCCTTTCGGCCCCTGATTATTTCTGCTACACTTGCGCTTTTGGGCCTTTGGGACATCCATGTCAGAAACACCAATAGACTATTCCAAGACCGTGCATCTGCCGGAAACCGCCTTTCCCATGAAGGCTGGGCTGGCAGAATCCGAGCCATTGCGCCTTAAAAAGTGGGAGGCCGAGGGGGCTTACCAGCGCCAGCGGGCTCTTAAAAAAGGGAAGCCGCGCTGGATCCTGCACGACGGCCCGCCGTTCGCCAATGGCGACATCCACATGGGCACGGCGCTGAACAAGCTGCTCAAGGACATCCTGGTCCGCTACCATTCCATGAAGGGCCAGGACGCGCCTTTTGTGCCGGGCTGGGACTGCCACGGACTGCCCATCGAGTTCAAGGTGGCCAAGGCCCTGGGCGCGGAACGCGCCAAAAAAACGCCCAAAGAGATCCGCCAGCTGTGTGCGGCCGAGGCCATGACTTATGTCGCGCGCCAGCGCGAGCAGTTCAAGCGTCTGGGAGTCTGGGCCGACTGGGAAAAGCCCTATCTCACCATGGACCCGTCTTTTGAAGCCGCCCAGCTGGACGTGTACTGGAAACTGGTGGAGGCCGGGCAGATCTACCGCGGCCTGAAGCCGGTGCATTGGTGCGTCTATGACCAGACCGCCCTGGCCGAGGCTGAGCTCGAATACAAGGACCACGAGTCCCTGGCCGTCACGGTCAAGTTCGAGTTGGACGAGAAAAGCGCAGCGACCTTAGTCGCCGGCAAAAAAGTTTTCGCCCTTATCTGGACCACCACGCCCTGGACCTTGCCGGCCAATCTGGCCATCACCGCCAACGAGCGTTTTGAATACGCGGCCTATCCTGTGAACGGGGAAGCTTGGCTACTGGCCACGGGCCTGGCGCCCAAGCTCTTTGAAACCCTGGGCTTAAGTTTGCCCGTCCCGCTCTGGCAGGGCCGAGGCGCGGATCTGGAAGCGCTCAACGCCCGGCATCCTTTCATCGCTGACCGCCAGGTGCGTTTCTGCACCGCGCCTTATGTGACTTTGGACACGGGCACCGGCTTGGTGCACACCGCCCCGGGCCACGGCGCGGACGACTATGTCACGGGTTCACGCTACAAACTGCCCATCCTCTGCCCCGTGGACGCCCAGGGCCGCTATACCGAAGAATTCGCCCTGATGCAGGGCAAGCGCGTGACCGATCCAGAGACCGGACTGGCCATCGTGGAGCTGCTGAAGGAGCAGGGCGCTTTAATACACCAGGAAAAGCTGGGGCATTCTTACCCGCATTGCTGGCGCTGCAAGAATCCCATTATCTTTAGGGCCACCAAGCAGTGGTTCATGTCGTTGGAGAACAACGGCCTGCGCGAGAAGGTGATCGCCGAGACGGAGAAGGTGGCCTGGCTGACGCCCGGCGGCAAAGAGCGCTTCGCCAACATGATGAAGGACCGGGCTGACTGGTGCATCAGCCGCCAACGCACCTGGGGCGTGCCCATCTACGCCTTTTATTGCGAGGCCTGCGGCGAACCGCACTTTGACGCGGCCTGTCACAAGAAGATCCGCGCCCTGGTCGAAAAAGAAGGCGGCGACGCCTGGTTCGACCCGGCCCGCGGCATCCATGACTTTTTACCCGAAGGCGCGGTTTGCAAGCGATGCGCTAAGACAGTGTTCGTGCGCGAGACCGACACGCTCGACGTCTGGTTCGACTCGGGATCCAGCTCCAGCGCGGTGCTGAAGGCCAATCCTGACCAGGCTTTTCCCGCGGACCTCTATTTGGAAGGCTCGGACCAATACCGGGGATGGTTCCAGTCCTCGATGCTGGTCAGCGTGGGCGTGCACGGCTGCGCGCCTTACCGCGCGGTGCTGTCCACCGGCTGGATGCTGGACAGCAAGGGCGCGGCCATGCACAAGAGCCACGGCAACGTGGTCGATCCCATGGACGTGATGAAGCAGTACGGGGCCGACATCCTGCGCCTTTGGGTCTCCAGCGAGAACGCCACCACGGACCTGCACTTTGGCGCCGAGATCCTGAAATCCGTGGGCGAGAATTACCGCCGCTTGCGCAACACCTTCCGCTGGCTGCTCGGCAATCTGAAGGGCTTTGATCCGGCCACCCAGGTGCCTTACGAAAAATTGGAGCCCTTGGACCGCTGGCTCTTGTCGCAATTGGCAAGCTTGGTTGCTGACTGCGAACGGGCCATGGACGCAGGAGAGCTCAACAAGTTCTATTCGCGCTTTGTGGGTTTTTGCTCCAGTGAGCTGTCCTCGCTGGTCTTTGACATCCACAAGGACACGCTCTACACCCTGGCCAAGAATGATCCCCGCCGTTTGAGCGCCCAGACCGCGCTCTTCCATACCTTGGACCTGCTGACGCGCATGATCGCGCCGGTGCTGGCTTTTAGCGCGGAAGAAGTCTGGGAGCACATGGATCCGTCATGGAAGCAGGGGAAGCAGGGCGAGAGCGTGCATTTCGCGGCCTGGCCCACAGCTCCCGCGATCTGGAAGTCGCCAGAGCTGGATGCCGAGTTCGAATTGATCTTCGGCTTGCTGATGCCGGTCCTGAAGAAGAAACTGGAAGAGGCGCGCGCGGCCAAGACCATCGGGCATCCCTATGACGCGGAAGTGCGTTTGAAGATCCATTCCAAAAGGTTGTTCCAGGCGCTGTCCAAGCACCAGGCTTTGCTGCCCTCCCTGTTCATCGTGTCCGGCCTGACCCTGGAGCGCGATTCCATCCAGGACGGCCTGCAACTGAGCCCGGATGAGGTGCAAGTGAGCGTCAGTGCCGCGCACAAATGCGCCCGTTGCTGGCGCCGGCCCGGGGACGTGAGCGAGGAAGGCGCCATCTGCGCGCGCTGTACCGCGGCCTTGGCCTCGTGAAGGCGCTGGTCTTTGACTTTGACGGCCTGATCATCGATTCCGAGACTCCGGAGTACGAATGCTGGCGCCAGGTGTGGCAGCAGCACGGACAGACCTTGAGCGTGGAGAACTGGGTGCGCTGCGTGGGCGGGTCGGACGGCATCCGCTTTGACCTGGAATTGGAGCGGCTTTTGGGCCGTTCCTTGGACTGGGAGCAGATCCATCCGGAGCGCATCCGCCATCATGAATCCTTGATGGCTGGCCAGGCCTTATTACCGGGGGTCGAGGATCTGATGGCGCGCGCCAGCGAGCAGGGCTGGAAAGTGGGCGTGGCCTCGTCCTCCTCTACTAAATGGGTGCAAGGCGGCTTGGAACGCCTGGGACTCATGCGTTATGTGCAGGCCCTGCGCACCCGGGACATGGTGGAGCAGCGCAAGCCCCACCCTGAGCCCTACATCAAGGTGCTGGCGGACCTGGGCGCCAATGCGGCCCTTAGTTTCGCCTTCGAGGACTCTGAACCCGGGGTGCTCTCGGCCAAGGCCGCCGGACTCACGGTAGTGGCGGTGCCTAACCAGCTGACCCGTTTGCAGAACTTAAGCGCCGCGCACATGATCCTTGCCAGTTTGGAAGATTTTCAATTGCCAAGTGTAGACAGAGGGGAATGATGAAGAAAAAAGCGATCAAGCCCACGAAACTCGAAAAAGAGGTCTACACCTCTTTGCATAAAATGTCCGCATTTCTGGAAAAAACGCGTCTGGCCGAGTACATGGATCTCATGCACCGGCCCGGCCGCCTGATCTGGCTCAATTTCCTGGCTGGCACGGCCCGGGGCGTGGGGCTGGTAGTGGGCGGATCCATTTTGAGCGTGATCTTGATCGTGGTGCTCTACAAGGCCGCCCACTACGCTTTCCAGCACGTGGGGGGCTTGCCCTGGGTCGGGTATCAGATGGAACAGGGCCTGCAGTGGTTCATGGACATCGTTGAAAAATACAAGGCCACCCACTGATGCTCTTGCTCTTCAGTTTCAGCGCTCTGACCATCCTCGGACTCGATTTCGTTACCAAGTGGCTGGTGCAGGCTCGCTTTCAATTGAGCGAGTCTCTGGATCTCGTCCCGGGCGTGGCCCTGACCTATGTGATGAATCCGGGCGCCGCTTTTTCGCTGTTCGCGGGCCAGCCCTCCAGCTTACGTTTGCCGCTTTTTATCACGGTGACGGTCTTGGCCCTGGTGGCTGTGATCTTCTATTTTCGGCGCCTGCCGCACGGCGACCATCTCAGCGCCTTGGCCTTAGGATTAGTCAGCGGCGGCGCGATCGGCAACCTGGTGGACCGCTTGCGTTTCGGCCAAGTGGTGGACTTCATCGAAGTTGGCGTGCGCGGGGTCTACACCTGGCCGGTCTTCAACGTGGCCGATTCCGCGGTCAGCGTGGGCGTGGCGCTCTTGATCTGGCGTTCTTTCAAACCTAAAAGGTAGGCGTGCATCCCATTCTTTTTCAACTGGGTCCCCTGACCCTGCGCGGCTACGGCCTGATGATGGCCCTGGGCTTCATGGCCGGCATTGCCCTGGCCTTGGGCCTCAGCCGCCGCGAGGGCCGCAAGGACGAAGTGGTCCTGGACTTGTCCGTCTGGATCATGGCTGGCGCTATCTTTGGCGCGCGCCTGCTTTACGTGCTGGTGCAGCCCGAGGCCTACCTCAAGAACCCCCTCGAGATCTTGTATCTTTGGGAAGGCGGCCTGGTCTATTACGGTGGCCTGATCGGCGCCGGGATCACCGCGTTTGTCTGGTTGCGCAAGCACCGCCAGCCCATATGGCAGGTGGCGGACTGCCTGGCTCCGGGCCTGGCGCTTGGCCAGGTTTTTGGCCGCATCGGCTGTTATTTCAACGGTTGCTGTTACGGCAAAGTGGACGCGGTCTACGGCGTGGTCTTTCCCGGCCTGGGAGACGGCTTGCCGCATCTTCCCACCCAGCTTTACGAAGCTGGCTTTGTGCTGGTGCTGGCCTTATTTTTACTGTGGTTCAAAGGCCGCCGCGGCTACCCAGGCCAGGTCTTTTGGATCTATGTGGCCCTTTACGCGGCCGGGCGCTTTTGGCTTGAGACCCTGCGCGGGGACAGCGAGCGCGGTGTCTTGTTCTGGGGCGTTTTAAGCCCGGGGCAGTGGATCAGTTTGCTGGGCCTGGTTGCGGCCCTTATCTTTCATTTGCGGCACCATCACAAGAAGAGTAGTTAAGATGCCTTCGCCTCTCGAGATCCTGGTGCCCGCTTCGGCGGATAACAAACGCCTCGACCTATTCCTCGCTACAGCGCCAGAGCTCTCGCTCTCGCGTTCCCAGATCCAAAAACTGGTCGAAAGTGGAGCCGTGCTTTTGGACGGGGTCAGGGTCAAGTCCAAGCACCCGCTAGAAACCGGCCAGCGCATCCAGATCGATCTGCCCGTGGATCGGCCCTCCCTCCTCAGGTCGCAGAAGATCCCCTTCGGCATCCTCTATGAGGACAAGGACCTGATCGTGGTCAACAAACCGGCCGGCCTGGTGGTGCATCCTGGGGCCGGCAATCCCGACGGCACGCTGGTGAACGCCCTGATCGAGCATCTGGGGCCCGGACTGCAGACCATCTTCGGCAGCCAGCGTCCGGGGCTGGTGCATCGCCTGGATAAGGACACCTCGGGCTGCATGGTGGTGGCCAAGACCCAGGACGCGTTCAAATCTTTGACCAAGCAGATCGGTGATCACAGCGCCGGACGCACCTACCTCGCCCTGGTCTGGGGGCGCTTTGACGAAGACGAGGGGAGCATCGACGCGCCGCTGGGGCGCAGCGGAGCCGACCGACGCAAGTTCGCCGTGCGCATGGAGCGCGGCAAGCGGGCCGTCACCCATTTCAAGGTCAGGGAACGCTTCACCCACGCCGTCTTGCTGGAGCTGCGCCTGGAGACCGGCAGGACCCACCAGATCCGCGCGCACCTGTCCAGCATCGGGCGCCCCATTGTGGGCGACCCGGATTACGGGCACGCGCCCGCCAGCCTGCCGCCCGCCCTGGCCGCCGCTATCCGCAAAGCCATTCCGCGCCAGGCCCTGCACGCCTGGAAACTGGAACTGGAGCATCCCAGCACAGGCAAGCGCATGGTATCGGAAGCGCCGATCCCTGAAGATTTCTTGCTCGCTCAGCATCTTCTGACCCATCCGCCCCTGCTTTAGCAGGCCTTTTCAAAGCGGGTGGCCTCGGCTAAACTTGTTCAGAATCCTGCGTCTTGGGGCCCCATGCCCAGGCGCCTATGCCGGAGTTTGCGGATGGGCTTTCAGCCTTGAGACTAGTTGCGGCTTTCTTTCTTTTTCTCCTCCTCCCGGCGGCGGCTCCCGCCGTGCTGTCCGTTGCCCCCCTCGACACCAATCCCGCCACCTTCCTGACCACCCCCTTGCTGGGAGTGGGGGTTTCCGTTTCCGGGGTCAGCTATGTGGGCCAAACCGCGGCCGCGGGCACCTTCAGCGGCGGCACGGGCATCATCGGCTTTGACAGCGGCATCGTGCTCAGCACGGGCCAGGCCAAGGACATCATCGGGCCGAATAGCGAGATCTATGGAAAGACCACCTCATGGGGTGCGGCGGGAGACGTGGACATCACGAACAGCTACGACGCCGCAGTCCTGGAGTTCGACTTTACCCCGGACAGCGCCAACCTTTCCTTTGATTTCGTGTTCGCCTCGGAGGAGTACAAAGAATACAAGACGGCCCTCTTTAACGACGCCTTCAAGTTCATCGTCAACGGAACTAATGTGGCCCTCGTGCCTTCCACCGCGTCGCCGGTCTCGATCCAGACCATCAACCCCGAGACCAATGCCGGCTATTATGTCTCCAACACCATCGGCGCCGGATGTCCCACCGCCTGCCCGCGTAACACCGAGATGGATGGGCTGACCACCGTGCTGACTGCCAACGCCGTGGTCACGCCGGGCGTCTCCAATCATATCAAGATCGTCATCGCCGACGTCTTTGACGATGGGCTGGACTCGGTCGTGTTTTTGAAGGCAAATAGCTTTGCCGCGCCCACCACGACTTTCACCCGCTCTCCTTCGCCCACGCGCACGCCTAGCTTCAGCATGTCGCCCACGCGCAGCGCCACCCCCACGCGCAGCCCGACCAGCCCTCCCTCGCCCACGCGCACGGCTTCGCCTACGCGTACCCCCACCCAGACCATCGGGGACAGCCCGACCAAGACCGAGTCCTATACCGTCACGGAGACCTTCAGCGTCACCGACACGTTCACGGACTCGCCCACCAAGAGTCCCAGTTTCACGGTCACGCCGACCAACAGCTTCAGTCCGACCCGGACCCCCACACCCACGATCTCCGTCACCAACTCGCTGTCCCCGACCCGCAGCAGTTCCGACACCCGGACCGCGACGTCCACCATCACCCAGACTTTTTCCGTGTCCCCGACCCGGACGCCGACCCTGACCCAGTCCCCGACCCTCACCATCACCCAGACCTTCTCGGTCAGCCCGACGCGGACCGCGACCCTGACCATCACCCCCACCTTGACGATCACGGAGACTTACACCAACTCGCCCACCCGGACCGCGACGTCCACCACCACGCCGACGCGCACGCCCAGGGCTACCTTCACCGACTCGCCGACTATCACGGTCACGCCGACTTTCTCGGAATCACCCACCATCACGCCGACCCGGACCATCACCGAGACCTTCACGGATTCGCCCACTCCCAGCCCTTCGCGTACCCCTAGCTCCACCCGCACCATCACCCGGACCTTCACCGAGTCGCCGACTTTCTCGGTCTCGCCCACCAAGGTGGTGCAGGACAGCCTGCTGGAGATCCGCGGGCTCTATCCCAATCCTTTCACGGACCAGGCGGCGATCTTCTACACCCTGACCGAGAACGCCATGACCCACATCACCATCTACAACGTGGCTGGCGAGCCGCTATGGCACCTGGTGCGCCAGGGCGTTAAGGGCACGAACTTAAGCGTTTGGAAGGGCGAGAACGATTCGGGCGGCCGGGCCGCCAGCGGCATCTACATCATCCGGGTCTACGCCATCGTGGATGACGAGAACTTCGACACCAAATGGGTCAGGGCTTGCGTGGTGCGCTGACCCGGCTCACTCCGGTCTTTGGCAACCTAGGGCTGGGAATGATCGGGCTCTTGCTGCCCCTGGTCTTCTACACCCGGGCGGAAGACGCTTACCACCTGCCCCAACTGCTGGCCTTGAGCGTGGCCCTGGTCGCTCTTGGGATAGACTGGTGCCGCTGCCCGGTGAGCAGCCAGGCGCGCAAGATCCAAGGCGTCGTATTCGCCTTTTTCTTATGGCGCCTAGTCACCCACATCAATGCAGGCTGGCGGCTGGAGTGGGTTCTTGAGCAGTCGCTTTACGCGGCCGCTTTTTTTTGGGCCTCGCGAGGCCTGGGCCATGGGGACAAGGCTGGACGCCTCATCGCCACCCTGCTCACCGGCGCCTGCATTGCCGCGCTTTACGGCATTCTACAAAGCTTGGGGCTTGATCCGTTGGATCCAGGCCGCAGCGCGGGATTCGGCGCGCGGGCCCATGCCACGCTGGGCAATCCTGATTTTTGGGGTGGCTACCTGGTGCTGGTCCTCCCCTTCGCCCTGGATGGCGCGTTAAAGCGCTGGCGCGGTCTGCCTGTTTTCTTTTTGCTTTTTGCTGGCTTGGTGCTTTCCCAAACCCGGGCTGCTTGGCTGGCTTTCGGCGTCTCGGCGCTGCTCCTCACCGCGCTTCGGGTTAGGGGCCAAGACTTCAAGGCCGCTCGGCTTGCTGTGTTGTCGTTGGGCTGCTTGAGTGTGGTCCTGCTCTTTTCGTTTTCAAATCCGCTGAACCCTAGCGGAATGAAAAGCTTAGGTCGGCTGGCATCGATCACGGATCTGAAGGGCGAAGGGGCTCAGGGCCGCTTTTTTCTGTCCAAGGTGGCGGGCAGGATCGCGCTGCGGCATCCTGTGAAGGGAACCGGGGCAGGGCATTACACAGACGCCTATTTGCGCGAGCAAGGCGTGCTGCTAGCGAGCCCTGAGCACAAGGGCCAGCCCTATCGTTTCACCCGGGACGCGCACAACGATTGGCTGCAGTTGGCTGCGGAAAGCGGCGTCCTCGCTCCGCTCTTGCTGGCCTTGGCCATCTTCCTGGCTCTGCGCGCCACGCGTAGCGCGGCCCTGGCCACTGCGCTGATCGCCTTCAGCCTTAACGCCTGGCTGGCCTTTCCATTGGCCATTGTGCCTTCTGCCGCGCTGTTTTGGATCTTGATGGGCTTTGCAGCAGCCCAAAGTTCGGAGTCCGTGGTCGACCATGCGGAGGAAGAGGACCGCCGGGGCTTCTGGCTGCCCCAGGGCCTACTGCTGGTCGCGTCGTTGGCTGGGGCCTTGTTCTTCTGGCGCCAGCTGAGCGCCAGCGTCTTGCTGAATCGGGGAATGAACCTCAGCTTGGCGGGACGCGGGCAGCAGGCCGCCCCGTTCTTGTTGAAAGCAGGCCAGTTAAGGCCTTTTGACGAACGGCCTTGGATGCGCCTGGGCCTCAATGCGGACGCTGCGGGCGATCTGGCGCTGGCTGAAACTTACTTTTCAGGAGCTTTGCAAGCCGAGCCTGCGCTGCCAGAAGCCTGGAGCGACCGCGCCCTGGTGCGGGCCAAAGCCGGCAAGCTTGCAGAAGCCCGCGAAGACTGTGTGCGGGCTTTGGAGCTCGATCCGCGTTCCTTGGCCGCGCTGAGCACCCTTGGCAATGTGGAATACCTCTCAGGCAACCGGGACGCGGCCATCAGCGCTTACCAGCGCGGGCTGGCAATGGATCCATCCTGGGAAACGGGACGCGACAACCTTCAACAGATCTTGAACCACCCTCGCTGAGGAATACCATGCCTGAACAGAAACACTATCAATTTCCCGAAGGCTTCCTTTGGGGCGCGGCCACCGCTTCCTACCAGATCGAAGGCGCGGTCGACGCTGACGGACGCAAGCCCTCGGTGTGGGACACCTTTTGCGCCACTCCCGGCAAGATCGTGGATGGATCCAGCGGCAAAGACGCCTGCCGGCACTATGAAAAATGGGAAGAGGATCTGGACCTGCTGAAATCCCTTGGCATGGGCACCTACCGCTTTTCCATTGCCTGGCCGCGCGTGATCCCGGACGGCCGCGGGGCCGTCAACGCCAAGGGCCTCGATTTTTACGAGCGCCTGGTGGATGGCCTGCTGAAGCGGGGCATCAAGCCCAATGCCACGCTCTACCATTGGGACCTGCCCCAGTCGTTGGAAGACAAGAACGGCTGGATCAACCGCGACACGGCCTATGCTTACGCCGAATACGCCGACGCCGTGGCTAAGCGCCTAGGCGACCGGGTGGCTTTCTGGGCCACCTTTAACGAACCGCGCATCTTTGTCTGGCTGGGCTACGAAGCCGGCATCCACGCGCCCGGGCGCAAAGAAGGGCCCCAGGCCGTGAACCAGGCCATCCACCATGTGCTGCTCGGGCACGGGCTGGCAATCCAGGCCATTCGCAAGCATTCCAAGTCCCCGGCTGGCATCGTGCTCTCCCCGGCTTCGGTCTGGCCCCAGACCAACAGCTCCAAGGACTTGCACGCCGCGGAGCTGTCCTGGGAAGATGCCAACGACTGGTGGGTCCTGCCCATGCTGAAAGGCAAATACCCTGAAGCCAGCTGGAAACGCCGCGGGGGCGATGTTCCCCTGGTCCAAGCGGGCGATATGGCCATCATCAACCAGCCCATCGACTTTATGGGCATCAACTACTACATCCCCAACCGCACTGTTCACAGCGATAAGGCCCCCGGCTACGTCGAGGTCCCCCCGGCCCCGGACGCGCCCATGCAGTCCATGCCGAGCTGGGAGATCTACCCCGCCGGCATCGAGGACCTGCTCATCCAGTTCAAGCAGCGCTATGGCGACATCGCCCTCTATGTCACCGAGAACGGCATGTCCAACGCCTCGGACGCGCCCGGAGAGGACGGCAAGGTGCACGACCAGATCCGCCTGGATTTCTACCGCGGCCATCTGATCCATTGCCTGCGCGCCATCAAGCAGGGCGTGAACCTCAAGGGTTACTACGCCTGGTCGTTCATGGACAACTTTGAGTGGGGCCTCGGCTACACCCAGCGCTTCGGCATCGTGCACGTGGACTACAAAACCTTCAAACGCACGGTCAAAGACAGCGGCGCCTGGTATCGCGACGCCGCCAAGGCCAACGGCTTCGACGGACCCGATCTGCCGATCCTGAAAAGCGGCTTTCCAAGGAATTAGGAATAGGGAGAGCTGAAATCGCTTCATTTACCTGTGGCGGCGATAATGTGAGGGTGAGGATGCGGGCCTGGAAGCTTACCCGCCAATACCACCGTTTTCATCTATGTTGACCTGAAATGGCTGGCGGAAACGGATGGGGCAGGAACATCGCAGAAGCAGTACAATGCCTCTGACCAAAAGCCACATTAAGGCAATTCGGTCTAGGCGCCAAAGCATCACAGCATCTTGAATCTAATATTTTATCAAGGGAATCCTTGCCTTAGGGGGCACATTTGAAACTATCACGTGTGAAGATTGAGAATTTTCGAGGCCTCACGAGTATTGAGTTTGAAACTCCAAGTTTAGCCTCCGTGATTGTTGGACCGAATGCAGTTGGCAAGACCTCGATATTAGAATCGATCAGATTATGCAAAGCGTTGCTTATGCCATCTGCGGGAAGCGAAGGTCAACTTGTGCTTCAGAGTATGGGGGCAGCCAGCGCAAATCAAAATCGAATTAATTTTTCATCATTATTAGGCAAAGAAAATTCCGAGCTATTGGTTGGACTAAAATTCAATTTAACTAATTCTGATATTCAGAAAGTGAAGGGGGCAGCCGATAGCTTAGTTCGGAATAGAATCAAGAACATGCTGGGCCAAAGTGGACAGAGCGATCTGGTATTGACACAATACCTTGCGACTGATGTTGGAAAGAGAAATGAACTAACTGTGCGTAGCGAAATTACGCAGAGGATAGATACAGTTGAGTCCAGCAAAGAAATTCAGATCGACTTAGTGGTCAACAAATCATCGGTTAAAGCTAAAACCCAGGACCAAGAAATTTATCTGGCGTTAGATGGTATGATTCAAATGGGACTTGGGCTAATGACATATTTTCCGGCGGACAGAGCCTTCCCATCGGGTGAGGCGGCGATTCAAATCGGCACTGCCGACATGGCAATCCAAATGAATTCTCATATTGCACAGCCAGCTGCCAAATATGCGAGATTAAAGCATTATATTGTCAGCCAATACTTGGGTGGTGAGCAACGAACAAAAGATTTAAGGGCCGATTTCGATTTGATTTTTAAAGAACTTCTTCCCGGAAAAAAATTAGTTAACATAATGCTTAAAGATTCAGGGACGGTAGCCGTGATGATTGAAGAAATTCGCACCGGCGCAATTTTTGATATTGACAGTATGAGCAGCGGCGAAAAAGGCTTAATACTCACTTTTTTCTTGATGAAAAGAGCGACTGCTCCAGGCGGCCTAATTTTACTCGACGAGCCGGAGCTCCACCTAAATCCAGCAGTCTGCAAGAAAATCCTTCCATTCTTGATCGAACACATTCTCAAGGCTAATAACAGTCAAATACTTCTGTGTACGCATTCTCCGGAAATTTTGGGATCGGCATTTGAAAGATCAGATTGCACCCTATTTCATTTACGCACGGGCAAAGACATTTCAAAAATTGTTCGCAAGGACAAGAAAGAGGTATTTGACGCTCTGGAAAAACTTGGTAGTACTACTAGCGATGTGCTTTTTTCAAAGGGTGGAATTTTCTTAGAGGGAAAAGATGATATCGAACTTCTCGATATAGCCTGTGGCTCTCTATTGAGTGGGTATAAAGTCGCCGAGCTTGGAGGGAGGTCCGAAATTGAAAAAGAAATTAAGTCACTCCAGAAAGCCGAATCGGAAGGAAAGCTTGAAAATCGCCAAATATTTATATTCGATTTTGACAGGCGCCCCACGGATCTTAAAAGCACGACGCTAGTAAAAGTTTTACAGTGGGATCGTTATTGCATTGAAAACTATTTACTCGATTTTGAAATCATTAAATTGACATGCGATGACCTTTTAAAGGACGTCAAATCAATATCGAGCGGGGAAATAAGAAACATCCTCAAAGAAATAGCATTAAAACAAATAATTGGGATAGTCTCTAAAAAAATATATAACGAATTTGAATTCAAGAATTTAAGTTTCAGAGATGGATTGGTTGATAGTTGTGATTCTATTGAAGGTGCAGCTGATATATTGGCAGCAAAGATAGAAGAGGTTGGAGATAAATTCAAGAAATATGTTCTAGACGATTGGAAAGCGGAATTTCTCGATAAGGCGAAAAGATATGAGGTCCAACATAAGTCGGAATGGGAGGAAGATTGGATAAAAAAATGTGACGGAAAGGCACTGTTAGAGAATTTTCATCGCAAGATGAAATTGCCAATTTCAAACAAGGAGTTTAAGCGCAAGATTATGGAAGCAATTGTGAATAACGAAACTGAAAACTGGAAGACCATTCAGGGTCTTATTTCGATTGCTTTTTCATGACAAGTTTCAGAATTTCGAATCAGTTTAAGTTTTAAAATAGTCCTATTTGCGAAGGATAGTTATGTGCCCTGATTTTGTAATTGTCCGGATGATTATTAGCAAAAGCCGAATTGAATTTAACTCTAAGACGACTGTCCTCAGCAGATAAAAAGGCTCTTTGTTTTCAAGGCTTTTCCCAGACTTGAAGGCAGCGGGCCTTTTTTCTTTGTGCTGGAGGATGCTTATTAGGGGGTGTAAATTACTGCAATTACGGTACAGTTTGGAGACTTTTCGGAGACCTGAAAAAAGAAGATAAGAGGGGAAAATGGTTAGACATAATGTACTGATAGTTGCGTTGTTCGCAGTATTGTTCAATCCGGCCCTGTTCTTAAAGGCCGCTACCCCAAACATCAATAAAGTCGAAAGAAAAATTTCACTTCCTGCCAAAAAAAGTTCTTCTGATTCCGATGCTCCAATCGCTTCAATTAATGAAATAAAGAAAGAAATCGAAATACTGTCAAAAGATATTGCGGAAGAAAAAAAATTATCGATGGAATTGTGGGTGGATCACTCGCGCAAGGCAGTTGATTGGTGGCTGCAATTTTTACAGGTTTTTTTTGGTGTTTTTGGAGCGATCGTTAGCCTTGGTGGACTCGCGATTGTATTAATGGGTTTTATTATTTTGACGCGTCAAAAGGACGAATCTGAAAAAATTCTCAATGAAATGAAAGTGTCAAAGGAAAAATTGTTATCTGAGGCGGACGCATTCAAAAAGAATCCAAAGAAGACGAAGTCGGATAAAGTGCGCAATCGAATTAAAGAAGTTGAAATCGAAGATACGCTCAAAAATAAAAATTTACCATCGGATACAAAGTTGCTTGCCTTAGCTTTGCAAGCCCAGGAGCGGCAGGATTGGTCGAGCGCCGCATCGCATTGGAAGTCGCTTATGGCCTTGAGTCCCGAAAACGGAACGTTGCATTATTTTATCGGGTATTGTTTGCACATGCAGGCTGAATCAGAGAGCGACTCAGATGCCACGAAGTTGCTCGAGTTAGCCTGTAAAGAATATGCGGCGGCAGTTAAGTATAAACAAGGCGATTATAAGGCCCACTTCAGTTGGGGCGATGCCTTATATGATCAAGCCAAGAAAAAACAAGGGAGCGAAGCAGACAAGTTGTTTTTAGAATCCTATGAGAAGTACGCGGAGGGAGTGAAGTACAAGTCGGACGATTACGAAACCTACTTCAACTGGGCTAGTGCCTTATCTGACCAAGCCAAGACGAAACAAGGGAGCGAAGCAGACAAGTTGTTCTTAGAATCCTACGAGAAGTTTGCCGAGGCAAAGAAGTACAAGCTGGACGATCACGAAATTTACTTCAACTGGGCTACTGCCTTAGCTGACCAAGCCGAGACAAAACAAGGGAGCGAAGCAGACAAGTTGTTTTTAGAATCCTATGAGAAGTATGCCGAGGCAAAGAAGTACAAGCCGGACGATCACGAAATCTACTTAAACTGGGGCACTTCATTAGCTGATCAAGCCGAGACAAAACAAGGGGGCGAAGCAGACAAGTTGTTTTTAGAATCCTATAAAAAGTTTGCGGAGGCAGTGAGATACAAGTCGGATTATCATAAAGCCTACTTAAGCTGGGCTAATGCATTATCTGACCAAGCCCGGACAAAACAAAAGAGCGAAGCGGACGAGTTGTTTTTAGAATCCTATGCGAAGTATGCGGAGGCAGTGAGATACAAGCCGGCCGATAACAAAACCTACGATAGTTGGGGGCATGCAGTAGCTGAGCAAGCCAAGATAAAACAAGGTCGGGAGGCAGACACGCTGTTTGAAAGGGCTCGAGATATATTTCTTAAAGCCGAAGAAATTTCGGCCGGTAGCGCTTCCTATAATTTGGCTTGCATTAGCGCGTTGAGGGGTAAGCAAGATGAATGTAGGTTATGGCTAGAGAAGTGCGAGAAATGTGGAACTCTTCCGGAATGTGATGACCTTCGAAAAGATTCGGATTTAGAAGCGATACGAGAAATCAATTGGTTTAAGGAACTACTCGCAAGGCGTTGTGGTTGATTTATAATCAGATGAAAGTTTTCGCGATGCAAAACGGGGGTATTGGGCTTGATTAGCTTTGGTCCCGAAAAACGGCTTTCCAAAGAGTTAGGAAGCGCCGAAATCGTCCCGGTCCACCGCGCTCAGCCGTTATGAAAGTCCTTACATCGAATTCCTACCCGCCTAGTGACTGACTTGAGACAACCAGAAGGACTGTCCTAATGACCTCAAACATCAATCCGTTGGCAAAACATGGATATCAAGATAGCACCGATGCCTACGAGCGCGGCAGACCGGATTTTCCGTCCGAGGCGGTAGCTTGTTTGGTTGAGCATTGCAAAATCGGTCAGGGAAGCAAGGTCATCGATATAGGCGCTGGGACGGGAAAGTTCACTCGATTGCTGGTTCCCACCAAGGCTACTTTGCGGGCGATCGAGCCCGTGGAAGGGATGCGGAAAAAGTTTGCTGCTTTGCTTCCTGATGTCGAAGTCTTGGAAGGCAGCGCAGAATTCATGCCGGTCCATGAGGGATGGGCGGACGCGATTGTGGCCGCACAGGCATTTCACTGGTTCGACGGTCCCTCGGCTCTTCAAGAATGCCACCGATTGTTAAAAGTGGACGGAATGCTGGGGATGATCTGGAATTCAAGGGACGAATCGGTTGATTGGGTCGCGGAGCTCACTCGGATCATCGACGTCCATGAACACAATGCGCCTCGTTACAAGACCATGGAATGGGAAAAGGCATTTCGATCCACAAAACTGTTCCAACCACTCAGCAAAAAGTCATTTACCCATGCCCACAAGGGGACCGTCCAAACGGTGGTGGATAGGGTCGCTTCTATTAGTTTTATAGGCGCCTTGGAAGATAAAACGCGGATGGAAGTATTAGCCCAGGTAAGGAGCTTAGTGGAAAACCATCCATCGACTAAGGGCCTGGAAAATATCGAAATGCCTTATAGGACGGATGTCTATTGGTGCCAAAGGGCCTGAAAAGCCCTGTCATGGCAGCATAATACCCCCTTGATTTCAGTTTCAGTATTTGGTATAAAGCTCAGACGTTGACGACGACTCTGACCCCCTTTAAAAGGCCGCCCTGCGAGGCGGACAAGGAGCGGGAATGA
>JAZKAF010000122.1:0-3653 GCA_040389285.1 candidate division FCPU426 bacterium | reverse complement strand
TGTCCGCGCCCAGGCGCGTGGACCAGACCATCTTCTCGACTTCCTCTTCGATCGAGGAGGCCACGGCCGAGTTGCCGATGTTGGCGTTGATCTTGACCAGGAAATTACGCCCGATGGCCATGGGTTCCAGCTCGGGATGGTTGATGTTGGCGGGGATGATGGCGCGGCCCCTAGCGATCTCGCTGCGCACGAATTCCGGGGTGATCTCTTTGGGAATTGAGGCGCCGTGCGACTGGCCAGGATGCTGGCCAGCCACGTAGTCATGGCCGCGCATGTTCTCGCGGATGGCCACGAACTCCATCTCCGGCGTGATGATGCCCTTCCTGGCGTAATGCAGCTGGGTCACGTTGCGTCCGGCCGAGGCGCGGCGGGGCTTGTGCAGGTTGGGAAAACGGATGCCGTCGAGGCCCGCATCGCTCTCGCGGCTGCGGCCGTAGGCTGAGCTGATGCCGGGCAGGGCTTCGCTGTCGCCACGGCCCGCGATCCAATCTTCGCGCAGGCGCGGCAGGCCCTGGGTCAGGTCGAGCTTAGCTTCGGAGTCAGTGTAGGGGCCAGAGCAGTCGTAGACCCGCACCGGAGGATTTTCCAGCGCCGTGCGCTTGGGGTCTCCCGGTCTGCCTGACAGCGTCGGCGTCTGGCTGATCTCGCGCAAGGGCACCCGCAACCCGGGGTGCAGGACCCCGGGAAGATGGATCTTTTTGGAAGCCGGCATGGGCCCGTGGGTGATCCCCTCGATCAAGGGCTTGCTGACTTGATTTTGACTGGGCATAACGCCCTCCAGTGGATTTACTTCGCTTCCAAAAACCGGGTGGCTTCCAGGGCAGCAGCGCAGCCGGTCCCGGCGGCGGTGACGGCCTGGCGATAACGATGGTCGGCAAGGTCGCCCGCGGCGAAGACGCCCGGCACGACCGCGCCCTTGATAAAGACCTGGGTGCGTCCGTTGATCTTCAAATAGCCGACCTCGTCCTTGTCCAGATCCGGAAAGGCCTCGCTGTTGGGACGATGCCCGATGCCTAAGAACAATCCGTCGCAGCGCAGCTGCTCGGTGGCCTTGGACTGGCTGTGCTCGAGGGTGAGCCCTTCGACCTTCTCGCTCCCCAGCACGTCCAGAACCTGGAAGGGGGTCTTAAAGACGATCTTAGGGTTCTCCTGGGCGCGCTTCAGCATGATCGGGCTGGCACGGAACTTGTCCTGGCGGTGGATCAGCGTGACCTTGGTGGCGAACTTGGTCAAAAAGCCGGCTTCTTCCATGGCCGTGTCCCCGCCTCCCACCACCACCAGCTCCTTGCCCTTAAAAAAGAAGCCGTCGCAGGTGGCACAGGCGCTGACCCCGCGCCCGCCCAGGCGCTTTTCATTGGGCAGCCCCAAGTACTTGGCCGACGCGCCCGTGGACAGGATCAGGGCCTCGGCTTGCAAGACCCTGCCCGACACGCAGGTCACGGTGTAGGGACGCTTGGAAAAATCAACGGCTGAGACGTGCTCGATCTCCACGCGGGTGCCGAAGCGCTCGGCCTGCTGCTGCACCTTGACCATCAGCTCCGGGCCCATCACCCCTTCGGGAAAGCCGGGAAAATTCTCGACGTCCGTGGTGGTGGTCAGCTGGCCGCCCAGCACCCCGCCGCCATCGGGCGTGGGGGTTCCTGTGAGCACCAGAGGGCTCAAGTTAGCGCGCGAGGCGTAGATGGCCGCCGTGAAACCGGCGATGCCGCTGCCGACGATGATCAATTTTTCAACGGGCATGGAAGAACACCTTTATAAAAACGAATGACCCCAATATAACGCCGCTGGAGGGAATAAAAAAGCCCCCTTCTAGGATCGAAGGGGGCTTTTCAGCAAAGATCCGCCGTGGATCAGAGGTTCGCGGGCGGCGTGTAGCGCTCGACCTTGTGCTTCACCGGCTTGATGGTGCGCAGGTAGTCATAGATGGCCGAGATGTCCTCGTCGGTCATGTCAGCGAAGGCGTAGATCGGCATGATGGTGTTGGGCTCGCCGCGCTTGACCTTGACCCGGGCCTTTTCGCCGTTCTTGCCACGATAAGCCTGGAAACGCGCCAAAAAGGTCTTCTTGTCCCAGTTGCCGATGCCAGTCTCGGGATCCGGCGTGATGTTAGGTATACGCAGGCGGCCGGCCTTGGCAATGTCCATGGTCTCGTCCGGGCTGGGGTATTCCTGGCCGCCGGCCAGATACATGTCCGCGATGGGTTCGTGGTGGTCGTCCACGGGCGAATGGCATTCCATGCAAGCCGCGGCGTTGACCAGGTATTTGCCGTAGGCCACGGTGTCCTTGCGGTCGGGATCGGCCGGGAACTCCGGCGCGTCCTTGGGGATGGTCCGCACGATCAAATTCACCGGGAAGTCCAATTTATGCTCAGGGATGTCCTTTTTCACCTCAGGCAGGCTGCGCAGATAGGCGATAATGGAATAGAGGTCTTCCTTGCTATAACCAGCGAAACGCTGGTAAGGCATCAGCGGGAACAAGGGTTCCCCGTTGGCGCGCACCCCGGTCCGCAAAGCCCTGACCAGCTGCCCGTCCGTGTAGTTTTTCAGGTTGTAAGGGGTGAGGTTCTTGGGCGGCACCGAGCCTGGCAGGCCGATGCCCTTGTCAAAGATCGGCTCGCCACCGGCGTATTCGCTGCCAGCCACGATCGGTCCGCCGTAGGTCCCCCAGTCGCGGATGGAATGGCAGCCAATGCAGTCGGAAACGTTGTTGGCCAGGTACTTGCCGCGAGCGACGCGCGCGACGGTCGCCTCGATCTTGATGTCTTCGGCGGCTTTGACCTTGGGCAGAAAGACGTTGAGATAGGTGACGGCTCCCAGGACCAGGCAGACCAGCGCCACAAGGGTGTAGCCTAGGAATTTGAGCAGCTTTTTCATGATTCCCCCTGATATTAGGGCTGATTTCGACTTTTCGAAGCCATCCTATCCGCTAAGCCGATTTTTGTCCAGTTCCTATTGGATTGACAAAGTTTGCCTGGCATCCATAATAAGCGGCTTTCCGTATATTTAATGGACGAGTGCGGAACGAGGAGAAGAACCCATGCTTTTCGACCTTAAAAACACTGAAAAATTGGTCCATGACTACCTGAGGTCTTCGGACCGGCTGGTCTGGGACCGCTTTGCCCATTTTGAAAAAGCCGATAAAGGGGAATGGCCCGGGCCGGCACTGACCAAGATGCAGCTGATGGCCGTCAAAACGGCCTTCCTGGTGGAAGACCATATCCCAGGCTATTCGTCGGAATATATGAGGCTTTTCCCCGTGGACCTCACGGTCAGCCCGGAACAGGCCCAGATCAACCGCGTCATGATGCATTTCATCCTGCGCTGGTGCTCGGAAGAGGACCGCCACGCCCATGTGCTCGAGCTCTACCTGCGCAAGACCGGACAGGTCGAAGGGATGTCCCTGAGCGACGACATGCTGAAGGAAGGCATGAAGAAGTACGACGCCTTCAGCGCCGACCACGCCGCCCTCTTCGCTTATACCACCATCCAGGAGAAGGCCACGGCCATCTTCTACAAGTGCCTGGCCAATTCGGTGGAAGACCCGCTGCTGAAAGAGATCATGACCAAGCTGGTCGGGGACGAGTCCCGCCACGCCCGTTTCTTCTCGCACGCGCTGATGATCGCCATGCAGAACCGCGGCCCGGCCATCATGCC
>JAZKAF010000121.1:7303-11244 GCA_040389285.1 candidate division FCPU426 bacterium | reverse complement strand
AGCCAATGGCTTTCGAAGCTGGACATGAAAATCCGCATCCACTATGAGGATGGGAGTGCTGATGGTGCGCTTCGCTTCGGTTGGCTGCGGGACATCTACCTGCTCCTCGGCTGCTTCCCCAATCTGGTCTATCAAGGCTCCTCGCGCGTGAATAACATCGTCGTGCTCGGGGATTACTGGGGCGGCCACGACAACAACACCCCCACCACCTACGTCGAGGTGGGCCTCACCATGTCCTTCACCCAAGCCATCGACAACCCCGGAGCCATCGCATGAAAATCTACCTGCGCGGAAACCCCCGCACCTACGGGGGCATCGCCCTCAAAACCGGCCTGAACCAGCTCGACACCGGCTCCATCACCGCCCTCGCCGCCGTTCCCGAGTTTCGGGATGCCGTGAAATCCGGACTTGTCCGGCTTCCGGATGGTGCCGTGCTGCCCATGGTTTCCGCGCCCGGCGCCGATGTCGCGCCGACCGAGACCGCGGCCCAGCGCAAGGCGCGCGAGAAGGCGGAGCGCGATGCCGCACAGGCTGCCGACAATGCGGCTCCCGCCGATGCCCCCAAGACCGAAGACGCGCCCCCGGCATAAGCCCGGCGCCACCCCCTAAAAAAAGAACCAGGAGCCTACCATGCCCATCGGAAAACCCTTCATTGAGCGGAAAATGTTCATCGCCATGCGCGAGGAAAGTGAGAGCGGCACCGCGGAGACCACGCCGGTCGACGCCGACACCCGCTGCATCCTGTTCGAGCCCAGCTATGACCTCATGATCGACAAGATCGAGCAGCTGGTCTATACCGGCGGCTACACCGAGCTCGAGGCCCTGATCGGCCAGGCTGTCGGCGAGTTCAGTCTGTCCCATGACCTCCGCCTCGGCCTCGAAAAGCCGGAGGCCACGGTCCTCGCGGTGCCCCAGATCGACCGTATACTCAAGGGTTGCGGCCTGAAAGCCACGCCCTCGACGCTGGTGACGACGTATACCCCAGACTCGGATGAGGACAACGGCAAGACCTATACGGTCTGGTTCTTCATCCTGAACCCAGATGCGGACGATATCTGCATCGCCTTCAAGGGATGCAAGGGAGCGCTGCAGAACAAGTTCTCCCCGGCGAAGCCGTTCACGGTGACGGCCAAGTTCCGCGGCACGCTGTTCTTCGCCGATGTCTGGGCGGATTCGACCCCCGCCTACGAAGCCGACCCCGGCACGCAGCTCGCGCCCGTGATCCTCTCCGGTATCATGTCCGCCGACGGGGACGCCCTCTCCTGCGTCGATGTGATGCTGGACGATGGCAACAGCCTGGTCCCGGTCGAGGACGGAAGCGATGTCGGGGGCGTTCTGTTCCACCACATCGGGGATCGCAAGGCCGTCAAATACACCTTCAAGGTCCGGGCCGACCTCCAGGGAGGGGCCGAGAAGTTCCTTCAGCGGCTTCAGCAGAGCGGCCAGCTGGCGGCCCTCGTCTTCGAAACGCAGACGGTGGCGGTCACGCTATCGGCGGTGGACTACCTGCTCAAGTGGCAGCTCGTCTCCCCGAAGTTCAACGTCAAGACCCTGAAAAAGGATAAGATCGGGGACGATCTGGCGTGGTCCGTGGAGGGTACGCCTCTTCAGGACGGCGCCACCTTCGGCTCCCAGTGGAAGCTCACGCATTCGGTGGTCGTCGACACGTAAAACCGGTTTTCTCGTTCAAAAAAGGAAGTGTTATCATGGAAAACGTCAAAGTACACCTCACGGATGCGATGAAACGGCGTCTGGCGGGGTTCGCGCACGTCGACGCCGACTGCCGAATCCCCGTATCTCCCCCTCACCTCCAGCGGAGCCGCAATAGTGCGTGGCTCAAGGCCATCCTGGGATCCGAGAAGCGGCCCGCGGTCTCGGCGGCGGCGGCGGAATCGCTTGGCTTGGTGATCGGCGAAGAAGCCTTTCATGAATTCATTAAAACCTGCACTCCTGACGGGATCAACCCCGTCGCCGACCTCGCCGATGACGAGGCCCTGGTGCGCATTCTCGGGATCGACCCGTGCCCCACCTACTTCATCGCTCCCTTCACGCCGGAAGAACTCGATCAAATGCGTCAGGCCGTGAAGGAACTCGGCTACGTCGCTGGCATGGTGTCGATGTTCCAAAAGCGCGCGGGCCTGCGCGGGTGGGAGAACATCGTCGACCAGAACGGCAATGATGCGCCCTACTCCGTGGATGCCATCCCGGCCATGCGCGCCCGGGAAAAAGAGGCCGCATTCATCGCAGGAGAAGTCCTTCGCTTGACGCGCGGCCCCACGGAAGAGGAGATGCAGGGTTTAGACTACTAGCCGCCATCCACTTAGGGCTGGTGGGGACGGAGTTCTGCCACATATGCCCGAGTGACCCCGGCATTCGAAAGATGCGGGGATGCGACGGGCCCACGCAGATGTCGAGCCAGCCCAGATTAGGTGAATGGCCCCTGAATCTTTACGACGAAAGGGGCGTGAGTTACGAGTACTACGTCTGTCCCTCCCGGCTTATCCCGGCGACGGTGGACCAGTGGGACGAGAAGCGGGTTTACCTGGAGAATGATGCCCCGCACACGCGGGTGCCCTTCGAGCAGGTGCCGGAGCGGGAGCGGGCATTCAACGCCTACTACCGCATGATAAAGAGCAAGCTGCGGGAATGGTCCACCAAGGGAGGACCGACAGGAAAGGAGTAAAACGGTGGCCAATGTCCCTAACCTCAAGATGCGGATCACCGTCGAGGACGATCTCCCCGCCGCGCTTGAACGGGATTCCGCGCTCCTCAAGAGGCACCAGGCCGAGGTGAATGCCGGGGCCGAGAAGGCCGAAAAAGCCAAGACAGCGATCAAGAAGGACGGGGAAAAGGAGCGGCTGGCGGTCGCCAAGGCTGCCGATGCGACCGCGGACAAGATGGCGATCGACCGCGCGCGCGCGGCTCTCAAGATTGACCGCGACGCTGCTTTTGCCCATAGTGAAAAATTTGCACGCGACCGCGCAATGGAATCTGCGCAAACAAAGTTCAACCTCGAACAGCTTCGGATCCGCGTCAAGGATCAGGCCTTCCAAGACGAGTTGATCGAGCAGGAGCGCATCCGCCACGAAGTGAAGATGATCGCCATCGCCAGGCGCGAGGCCGAGTACTCCTCCCAACCGTTCAATAAGCTGCTCACCGAGATCGCCACGCTCTCCGGGCTCGGCGGCTTCAAGGCCAAGGCGGCGGAGGGACTTGAGGGATTTCTGGAACGAGGGGCCAGCGGTGTTGGTCACCACCCCGTAGATGACATGCGCATGCTCGCCGGCGGCGGACAGCATGAACTCGCCGCCGGTGCCGCCACGGCGGAACGGGCGGTGGCGGGTGAGGCGGCGGCCGTCGGCGGCTTGGCGGGTGGTATGGGGCATCTGGGAGCCATCACCCTGGGCGTCACGGCCGGCATCGGCGTCCTCGGCCTTGCCTTCGAGCACACCGCCCAGATCGCGAAAGATGACCGACTGGCCGAGGAACAGCTTGCGCAGGCCCTCAAGGCCAGCGGGCGGGCCATCCCGGTCGAACTCATGGACGAGTATGCCGAGGCCCTCTCCAAGACCACGCGCAATTCCAAGGAAGCGGCGCAGGGCGCAGAGGCGGTCCTTCTCGGTGTGCGGGGCCTCTCCAGCACAGAACTCCCGAAACTGCTCAAGCTGTCCGCCGATCTGGCCGCATCCCCGGCCTTCAACGGCACGATCAAGGACGCCGCTATCCTCCTGGGCAAGGCGTTCGAGGAGCCCGAGAAGGGTGCGCGCGCCCTACGCGCCGCCAACATCATCCTCTCCGACTCCGAACTCAAGCAGATCAAGGATTTCGAGGATAGCGGGGACCGTGCGCGTGCGCAGGCCTTTATTTTCGATCTCCTGACCCAGAAAACCAAGGATTTCGCCACCGCTACCACCCACGCCACCGATGTCGCCGGGAATGCC
>JAZKAF010000121.1:4941-7244 GCA_040389285.1 candidate division FCPU426 bacterium | reverse complement strand
GGCATGAATATGAGGCGGCCTTCGGAAAGGTGGTTCTGAAAGTCGGGGACGGGTTCGCCAAGATGTCCGGATTCGGCTCCGAATATCAGCAGGACCTGGACGTTATCCTCGCGGATGTGCAGAAAAAGGGGGAGGAAGAGGGCCACGGCTTCGCGCGCATTCTCCTTGACCGCATGACGGCCAGGGACAAATACCTCTACGAGGATACGGGCGCCCGCCATGCCCATGCCGAGATGATCCGGCATGACGATGAGCGCGAGGCGCAGGCTGTTCTTCGGGCGGCCGACAAGTCCGTGGGCATGCTTCGGAATCGCACCGAGAAGCAGCAGGAACTTTACGACAAATACCAGTCCGAGCTGACCGCCGCCACCGAGGCCGGGGAGGACATTCGTCTGGGGGCGATCAAGGACGCGGAGGCCCGCGCGGAGGCGCAGGAAAATAAGCGGTACAGGGACGAGATGCGTAATAGCGTTGCCGACAAGGATGCGAAAACTCTCGCCGAAAAAACGCACATCAAGCTATTGGACAATATCCGGGAAGAGGCGGCCCAAAAGGAAACGACCAAGGACGAGGAAACCGCCAAGAAACTCGCGGCAAAGGGGCTCGAATACCGCGCCAAGGAGCTCGAGGAGCTGCGGAAATACCAAAGGGACATAGCCGGTGCCCGGGGCGTGTCTTCAGGGCTTGCTGGGCGCGAGGCCGCGCTGGACCCGAATGACCCTGAAAAAGCGCGTGAGGCACTACGCGAAAAGCAAGCAGCCGAAAAGGAAACATTACAGGACCAGGTAGACAATCAGTCCCTGTCCATTCAGGCCCGCGGGATGTACCAGCTACAGCTGGATCGCATGGACAAAATTCATGCCCAGGAAACGATCAAGCTGGATCGGGACATCGCGACAGCGAAAAAACAGATAAATCACCAGATTCAGGACAATTACCTCGCCACCTTCGGGGCCATGAATGAGGCCTTGGCGCAATTCGCCGGTAATTCCAAGGCTTCATTTCTCATTACCAAAGGGCTCGCCGCCGCAGAGATCGGAGTGAATACTGCGCGCGCCTACGTGGCGGCGCTTGCCCCCCCTCCGTTGGGGCTCGGGCCCCTTCTTGGCCTTCCGCTGGCCCATTCCGTTCTGGCGTTGCGCGACGGCGCCAACGCCGGGCAGGCCGTGGTGGCCGCCACGACCGTCAAGGGATTCGAGGATGGCGGCTGGACTGGAGGGCGTGAGGGCCAGCCTGCGGGCATTGTGCACGGGCAGGAGCGCGTAGTGTCGGCTCCCGAGGTCCGCGCCATGGGCGGCCCGGCGGCGGTGGACCGCGCCCTCTCCGGCGGCGGCGGGGATGTGTACCACGTCAGCGTGACCGTGCCGGCCGGTACCACGCCCTCGGATGGGCAGCGCATCGGCTATGCCATCGGGGACGGTCTGCGTAAATCAGTCAGGAATCAGGACTTACGCACGCGGCAGGGTGCCCGGCTAAGGCAGCAGGTTTAGTCCATGTCCAACTTCTCTTTCACCATCGCCGGGCTGAACGTGAACATCCGGCGCTACCCCTCAACTCCCTGGGAGCGGAACATCCAATGGATCCCGGCGGCGGATGGGTCAAGCCCGGGCCTTGACCGCGGCAAAGCCGGGGACGTGCATACCGCCGACGTCACATTTTTCGGCACCCGCGACCAGGTGGAGGCGATCCAGGCGGCCATCGACGCCGATCGCGGGATTCAGACGATTTCCAACCTCAACTGCAAGCTTTTCGACGCGCTGATCGACCACACGCAGACCATCACCGTGTTTGTTTCCACGGGCAAGACCGAGCAGACCAATTTCGTGCAGGGAGAAGGCGGGTTCTATGAGTTCAGCGCCACCCTGCGCGCCGTCACCTATACTAAGGTCGCTGCGGTGGGCTCGCTCCTGAGCCTCCGCCTTCGCCCGAGGTTCGATACCGGGCATACAGACGCCGTATTTCCCCGCTGGAGTTACGGCAACATGCCCATCCCCGGGGACGCCTCGAACCCGGTCGGCACCTGGTCCCAGGAGTTTTACCAGAACGACAGCGAGTGCGAGGCGATTCTCAAGTATTTCGACACCGTGCGCGGCAAGGCCTTTGCCTTCCCCACCCTTCCCGGCGTCACCGATCCCTTCGGCGTGGCCCTCGGGGCGATTCCGCTCTACTGCCATGCTCCCGTGGTGCAGTACCGCCGTGCTAACCTGCATTATGGCCTGATCCGGGTCGCATTCACGAAGGCCTACCGGTGACCGCGCCCGCCCGCATCGAATTCGCGCAGCTGATCCGAATTACCGGGACCG
>JAZKAF010000121.1:2313-4931 GCA_040389285.1 candidate division FCPU426 bacterium | reverse complement strand
TGGGGGCTTGGCCTCACGCTTCCTCTCGACCCCTGTCCCCCCGGGTTGGAACAAAGTGACCCTATACGGCCGCGTGGCCTATCTGAACTCCTTCGGATTCTCGATCACGCTATACAGCGATTATGCCCGCACCACGGTCGTTAAATCCGGCTCGGCTACTTGGTCCTCTCTTCCCGGCTCCGTGAGCCTGGGGGGCGGCTGGAGCGTGTCCTGCGCCGTATTCGGGCCCTTAGGGATCGGGGATTATATCGATTTCACATGGTTTGGGGGCACCGATCCTCAGGTAGGGCTCAAACAGGGGTGTTTTGCCCTGATCACCGGCACTCCGGGGTATGATGGCACCGTTCCTCTGTCCCACTACGACGAGACCACGAAAACGGTGGTTTCGGGGGGCCCGGCCAACCCCAACACCTTCGAGGAGATCACGACCTGGCAGCAGGGCCTGATCGCGGCCGACGGCATGGGCCAGCCCTCGACCGAGGTGGAATTCTCGGACGGCGGCAGCTATGGCGTCATGGCCGGCGCCGAGACCAAGTTCATCAATGCGTGGCCGGTTTCCACCACACCCGGCGACGCCACCCAGACCGTGACCTCCTTCCTCCAGGAGCGGTCCCTCACCTTCGTCAAGGCCGAGGTGCAGACCTATATCGTCATAAACGACGTTTTTTACCCCTGGTCCTTCTGTTACGGCTCGAATCCGGCATACGATGACCTCCATTACACGGTGCCGACCGAGGATCCGCACGCCTTCATCCACGGGAAATCTCCGAAATCGAGCCTGAACCGCACCACCTACCGCACGCTGCCTACGGATCAGGATGGGAAGGCCATGCCCCTCACCATCGGGAACGTGGTCGCCGAGCTGGTATCGTTGTCCTCCGCCACGAACACCATCCCCATCGCCATTGTGAATGCCCGGAACCTGACCATGACCCGGGCCACGGCGGTTTCGGGGCTGGTGCTGACCCTCTACACCCCGGGAATCGTCTTCACCGCCAATGACCCGCGCCTGGTGAACAAGCAGATTGCGGTCGCGCTGGCCGGTATCTCGGGGGAGACATATTTCTCCCCCTTCATCGCCTCGAACACCGGCAGCGCCGGCAATGTGACCGTGCTGACGCTGACGGACGGCTTCCGCAAGAAGGACAATACCGCGGTGACTCCGGTCCTTGGAAACGACAAGAACACCTGGTGGTTCATCGTCTACGACTTCACCGATTTCGAGGTCGTGAGCGAGGGACCAATCAACTCCTTCCTGCCGGGACCATCAGCCTCCACGCCCCCGATCCTGGGGTGGGATGACGCCAATTCCAGGTTTTTCACGCTTCAGCACCGCCTCCTGACCGCCTATCCGGATGGCGGATACCCTCCGTACCCGATCCCGGCAGGCGTTCTCCTGCGCCCCGCCTCGGACACGGTGGTTCCCCAGGTGAACCGCCGACCGCTCCTCCTCACCGGGGCCAAGAATACCGGTACATCGCCGGTCCCGCCCATCGAGCCGGTCAGTGGCGGGGATGACGTCGTCTACTCCAAGATCGTCGACACCTTCCCCACGGGGAACGTGGCCGCACCGATCCCGTTCAACCAGCAGCGCGGAGCCGGATATACCCGGACGTGGCGGATCACGGCCAAGGGCCTCAGCTCCTCGAGCCCGTTCGACTTCATCTACAACTCGGGGGGCGATAATATCCCTGCGGCTCCGATCGCGGCCTATGACATTGACCTTCCCGTGGACTTTGTTCTCGGGGATGACGAGCGCCTGACCATCGCCATGGATTCGGATGTGGTGCTGGCCTCGCAGGGGTCAGACCAGGCGAAATACAACATGTCGATGAAGCTGGTCCTGCTGGATGAATTCGGGCAGGAGATGATCAGCGGAACCATGCGCTCGGCCGCCTTTCACGGGGCGCCCATATTCCCGCTTCCAACCCCCAGCGGCACCACCTACCGGGCGCGCAACATCGGAAACGAATACTACGGCGAGGCCCCGACGGCATGGCAGCTTTTCGAGGTGGACGTGGACGGCGGGGGGGACATCGAGACCATCCTGCGCAATGCCAGCTACCGGAAAATCGTGCGGTTTCGGGTGTACGTCTACGTCACGTTCCGGGTTCACTTCTCGAATCCCACCGTCGGACCCGTCAATTACGACTGCGGCTATACTCTCTACCAGGTCGCGCTCGTCTCCACGAACCCCGACACCTACACGGGCAAGAAGTACGTCAAGACGGTGGGCGTCGAGTTCGGCACGGGCTGGGGAACGCGCACGCCGCCGCGCGTGTCGACCGATCCCGTCCTTCGGCCCGGCGACGCCGTCGAGTATCTGATCCGCAAGCAGGATCTCCGGCCCGAGTTCGTGGATTCCGCCAGCTTCGACACCTTCGCCAGCTTCCGCAATACCCCCACCTGGTTCATGGGGCGGCAGATGCTCGAGGCCGAGAACAACTACGACCGCATTCAGTCAATCATGGAGGGATGCTTCGCCTGCTGCGTTCCGGGCAAAATAGGCGCGCGCCAGCTGCGCATAATCGAGCGGTACCAAGAGGCGGGGGCGCACCCCGAGGCGCTGCTCACGTTCTCCGATGTCATCGCCCGGAGCATGGGCGCGGGCGAGGTGT
>JAZKAF010000121.1:426-2303 GCA_040389285.1 candidate division FCPU426 bacterium | reverse complement strand
ACAGGCGTGGACCTCCGCTATGACCTGAATCCTGCGACGGGAAATTACAACTGCCGCCTTCAGACCCTGAACGAGGAGTTTTCGACTTTCCCCGCAATCACGGACATGATCCCCGGAAGTGACCCCCCGGTGCCGGTGTGGACGACGTGGGTGACGGGCCTGGCCGCTTTCGACCTCAATGGAAACCCGGTTTACTCCGGAGCGGCCTATGCGTCCGTGTATGCCGCCGCGCTCTCGCTATGGAGCAAGGGCCGCGCCTCCTATCTGCGCTGCGGTCAGAAGAAGCCTTACCAGAAGGACCTGCCGTGGATGCGGCAGAAAAAGGATTGGTATACCGGAGTCCAGTCCAGCACCGAGGATGGGGTATTTTCGCTCGCGCTGTTTGTGGCGGATTACCTGTACGTGCCGTGGGTGTATCAGCAGTTCAGTGTGCCGATCACGACCGCGACCGTTCTCCTAAACCTCATGGACCGCTGTGGCTATGGCGACGTGATCCGAACCGACAGGTTTCTTTATTATGCCTTGGTAAAGCGAATTGAACTCGACCCCTCTGGCCTGATTTTCAACCTCACCGTCGCGCTTCGTGACACCGACAACCCCTTCGGTGTCATCGAAAATCCGCCGGAACCGGACGCCGTGTGGCAGGACAACCCCGCCACCGAGTTCCTGAGCGAGACCCAGGATAACGCTTATGACGGTGTCAACCCCATAATCCAGGATACCTAAGATGGCACTCAACGTAGACTTTCGAGTGATAGAGAAGGGCTTCGACACCGTCGCGGCCGCCGAGGCCTCGATCACAGGTATCGAGAATAAGGGAAAGTTCGTTACTTCGCTTCAAGGCGGAATCGCTTGGTATTCCCTGAACATCAACGGCGTCGTTTCGTCGATCCCTGACCTACGCGCCACCGCCCAGGACCTTCAAGACCAGATCAACGCTTTAATCAGCGGCGGCACCACGATCAACTTCCGCACCTGGACCTCGGGCGGGGGAACCGGACCTGATGGGACGTACAATGCCGGGGACCTTCGCCTCTACAACACCGGCGGCGGCCCAATCATGTACCAGTCCCAGAGCGACGGGAACGATCACACTCCGGATTCGGGGGGCGACAGCGACGATTGGTGGAAGCCCATCGCAGAGGGCGTGTTCATGGTGGGAGACCTCATCGAATGGCTTTCCAAGACGAAGGCCAACGCGGGGCCATAAGAGAAACGACGACCCGGGTTAATTCCTTTTCCCGGGCACGTCACCCGGCTTCCCCTTCGGGGGTGGCCGGGCCAAATTTGGTAGTAACTTTTAACGGAGGGAAAAGATGATGGACTGCATTTTACCCACTCTCGGATATAGGGCATGGACGCCCGAGGGCTACTTCTCGTTCCGGGAGGGGTGCAGCGTGGGCACCGTGATCTATACCTCGCTCCTGCCGGGGGCGAATACCAATCACTCCGACTGCCCGCCGGGCCCGGGGAATCCGAACTGGGCAGGCCCTTTTTCTCTGGAAGAAATCAACCGCGGACTCGAACTCAATAAGGCAGGCGCAATATGAAAAAGATCCTTTTCCTCCTCGCACTACTGACGGGCATGGCCTCGGCACAGCTCGTCACCCTGAATCAAGCGGGACATTGGAATCCGATTACCCCGACCGATCCGGACGTGGCGGCGGCGTTCTATAATACCATCATCACCGGGTACCAGAGTAACCCTACTCTGTACTGCGAGGTCAGGCGCAACGATTCCCCCCCCCACCTTTTCTGCTATGCCACGGATGCGCTGCGCGATGGCGGCGACACCACGACGGCGCTCGTCGGGCTATCCGGGGGCACGTGTCTTGGCAGCGTCCAGACCAGCGATTGCTCCCTCGCGCTGACGCACC
>JAZKAF010000121.1:0-364 GCA_040389285.1 candidate division FCPU426 bacterium | reverse complement strand
GACTGTGAGCATGCAGATGAAGAAAAGTATCGCACCCTCCGAGCCGGCCGATCTTGACATCGGCCCGATGAACATATCGAAGATCAACGTGGACAGCGCGGTTGCCGGGGTAGTTGCTGGGGTGGCGACTTCCATCTCGGACTCCCTCACCCCCTTCCGTGATGGAACGGGACATATCGCCGTCTCACGGGTGGACGCGGATAGCGCAATTCTTCGGCGGCTGGAAGTGAACAACACCTGCCGCGCTTCCAAGTTGATAGTTGATGATGATGGGGCACGATTTCCGTATCTAGGCGACGGCCCTCTCGCTCAATCCGGGGGAGACTTGACCGTACTCGGAACTACGGGCACCGATGATGTGGTG
>JAZKAF010000120.1:0-3098 GCA_040389285.1 candidate division FCPU426 bacterium | reverse complement strand
GCCGTGGAAATAAAAACCGCGCAGGGATCTTTTGTCCTGCGCGGTTATGAGAATATGGGGACTCTTTTCGTGGCCTTGTCGGCCCGCAAGCCCGCGGACGTCCTCATCGAAGTCAATCCGGTTCGCCTCGACCTCGACCGCCCCTGGCCCTGGGCCCTGGCCGCTCTCGCGGCCGGAGCCCTGCTCGCCTTAGCCCTATTTTTGGACCTGCTACTGTCTTAAGCGCACTCGGACGCGCCCAGTCCCTCGAACACGAAGTTCTCCTCGCTGCCATTGTCCTTCAGCAGTTCCGGATCCCCTGACGTGATCTCGCAGACCGGCTCGATCAATTTCCTGGCCTCGTCCAAGCTCATGCGGCGCAGCCAGGCTTCCAGCGTGTCGGTGGGTCCCGACTTCTCCATCCTGAACTTATCCACGAAAAGCTTCACCGCCGCCGGCACCCGTCGCGCGGGCACTCGGCCGATTACCCGGCCAAAAGTGGCCGCCTGGTCGTCGATGCCTCCGCCGATCAGCATCTGGAAGTGCGGGCTGTCCTGGCCGTTGACCTTGCGCACGTTGCCAAAGAAACCGAAGGTGGCCACGTGGTGCTGGCCGCAGGAATTCGGGCAGCCCGAGATCTTCACATGCGTGCCTTCCAGGTCCTTGTTCTCGTCCTTGCCAAAGGCCAGCATTTCGCTCAGCTTGGCGCCCAGGCCGCGCGAGCTGGTCAGGCCTAAGTTGCAGGTGTCGGCTCCGGGACAGCTGGTCACATCGCCGATCAGGTCAGGTCCTAAGTCGGCCAGGTCGGCCTTTTCAAGCTCGGCGTAGAGTTCCGCCAGCTTTTCTTCGCGCACCCAGGTCAGGATCAGGTTCTGGTCGTTGCTGGTGCGCAGGTTGTCGTTGCCGTAGCGCCCCATCAGGTCGGCCAAAATGTGGAACTGTTGGTGCGTCAGGTCGCCCAGGGTCAGCTTGATCACCGCGTAGCGGAAGCCCTTCTGCTTCTGCGGCCAGGTGTTCAGGCGCAGCCATTCCTTGTACTGTCCGGGGCCCGTGGCAGGAGCCTGGGCGCCAGGCGTGCCCTGGGGGTCGGCCGCGGGGGCCGGCAGGTCGATGGGGATGGTCTTGGGCAGGGTCGCGCGGATCTTGGCGACTTCGGCCTTGAAGGTCTCGATGCCTTCGCGGCGGATCAAGAACTTGATGCGGGCGGCCATGCGGTTCTTGCGTTCGCCCTTTTCATTGAAGTGGGTGAGGATGGCCTCCAGCATGGGCAGGATCTCGTCCACCGGGGTGAATTCGCTGTAGAGCCAGGCGTCCTGGGGACTGGCCCCGAGGCCGCCGCCCACCTTGACCTTGAAGCCGCGCACGACCTTGCCGTCCACAATGCGGGTCTCAGCGTAGAAGCCCACGTCGTTGATCGAGCCCTGGGCGTAGTCGCGGATGCCGCCGTTGAAGGCCATCTTGAATTTGCGGGGAAGGTTGGCGAATTCGGGGCGGCGCACCAGGTGCTGGAAGGTGGCGTAAGCGTAAGGGTAGGGATCGAAGACCTCGTCCCCGGCGATGCCCGCCACCACCGAGCTGGTGATGTTGCGCACCGAATTGCCGCAGGCCTCGCGGGTGGTGATGCCCACTTCGGCCAGGGCATCCATCACCTTGGAGGTGTTTTCGAGCTTCACATAGTGGTACTGAAAGCACTGGCGCGTGGTCACATGGCCGATGCCCAGCGGCGCGAAGATGCGCGCCACGTCGCCCAGGCGCTTGACCTGGACCGCGTTCATCTGGCCGCCAGGGATCTTGATACGCATCATCTGCACGTCCTGCTGGCGCTGGCCGTAAACGCCATGCAGCAGGCGGAAGGGCTTGAACTCCTCGTCAGGCACTTGGCCCGCGCGATAGCCCTGGACCTTGTCCTGGTAGTTGGAGATCTCGTTTTTGATGGCTTCAGAAATCGGGCTCGTGCCGACGGGCGACATGGCGACTCCTAGTAGTTCTGGGTTATGAAACTAATCTATTCTCAGTCCTAGTTTCTGTCATCAGAAAAAGGGCTGATCACCACTTATCATCAAAATTGCGGTTATTTTTCGGGCTGGAAGAACCGCCCAGTCCCAAAGCTCCCTTTAATTTGGACCAAAGGCCCGGCTTCTTGACCGGAGCCGAAGCGCTGCCTTGGGGAGCCTGGCTGCGGGGCTGGTTCGGGTTGTTGAATCCGCCCTGGCGTTGCTGGCCTTGGAACTGCGGACGGCCACCCTGGCGTTCGCCGCCCTGAGCTTGTCCTTCAGATCCCACGGGTCCGCGGTCCCTGCCGCCGCGTCCACCCCGGCGCCGACGGCGCCTAGGTCCGTTGCCGCCTTCCATGGCCCGGCCAGGTTCGCCCTGCGGGCGGTCCATGCGGGGAGCGCTGGATTCCTGGCGGGGCTGCTGGGGACGGGGAGCTGGCCTTTCGAGATCGCCGGCTTCGGAAACGACGTTGTAATTCTTCGACCGGGTCTCGGCCGGGGCCGACGGGGCCGACGGGGCCGACGGGGCCGCTGCAGCTTCGGAAGGAGCCGGCTTGCTCACGGGCCTCAGTTCCATGGCCGAACTTTCCACCGCCGCCTTTTGCGATCCGGCGCGGCGCAGCACTTCCGTGGCGCTCATGGCCGGGGCCTGGGGCGCGCGGGGCGCCATGCTGCGGCCAGCGCCGCTGGGGGCGCGGTCAGGCTGGCTCGGGGTCCCTTCAGGGAAACCGCCGGTGCGTTCACGGTCCCGTCCGCGTCCACCGCGGCTTCTGCGGCGGGGTCCGCGTTCTTCGCCTGAAACTTCGCTTGAGGGCGCGAAAGGAGCCGCTGCGGCTCCCTCAACAGGGGCCGGGGCGCCTTTGCGGCGCAGGGTCACGCTGGCGCGTTCGTCCGCGTCGCGCAGCACGCCGCCTGCGGCCAGGCTGGCTGGGGCTGAGGCGCCGCGGTCGCTTTGGCGGGGCGGGCGTCCGGAAGATCCGGAACGGCCTCCTCCACCCTGGCCTCCGCGGTCCCTGTCGGGACGCGGCGCTGCACTGCGTGGCTTGTCGTCAAAATGGCGGATGCCGTCATGGCCCTGGCGCACTTCGTGCTGGGGGCCCAGTTCTTCTTGGTACTTAAAGTCGT
>JAZKAF010000119.1:0-3785 GCA_040389285.1 candidate division FCPU426 bacterium | reverse complement strand
GACCATGACTCCCAGCTTTAGCGATTCGCCCACCGCAAGCTATACCGTGACGCCCAGCAATAGCTTCACTGGCACCGCCAGCTTTACCGGTTCGCCGACGGAAACCCCCACCCTGACCCCCAGCCAGAGCTTCAGCGCCACGGAAAGCTACACGGATTCCGCCACACAGACCCCTAGCTTCACCGATTCGGCCACGCCCAGTGAGACCAAGACCGCGACTGCCACCCGGTCGGCGACCTCCAGCAAGACCGTGACCTTCACCTTTTCGGCGAGCCCGACTTTCAGCCCCAGCCCCACCATCAGCCCGACCTTCACCCCTGCGGCGCCCTTCACCGTGACGATCAAGGTCTTCAACAGCGCGGGCGAACTGGTGGCGATCCTTTATTCCCTGCTACCTATGTATTCCCAGATGAGCGGGATGAGCTCGGTGCAAGCCAGCTTTGATCCTGATCAAGGAGGCCAAGCCGCGCTAAGGCTGGACGGCCCTGACTTGACGATCCTCTGGAAGGGCGAAGGCGGTTCCGGACAAATGGTGCAGAGCGGCAGTTATTATGTCCTAGCCCAGCAGGTGGATCCCATGGGCACGGTCACGAGCTGGACCGCGCCGTTGACCGTGATCCGCAGTGAGACGGGGGTGGAGGTCCAGGTCTATAACAGCGCGGGCGAGCTGATCTGGCACCGTGGCAACTTGGCAGGGGGATCGTCGCGCATGGATCTTTCGTCGGATCGGCTGGTCCTTGGCTCCTCCGCGTCTTCGTCAGTGAAGATCAGCTATGGCAGCGGCTCTGGAGATTATGTTGTCTGGGATGGCTTGAACGATGCGGGAGCGCAAGTAGCTGGAGGAGTCTATGTCGTCAAGATGACCCAAAAAGGCGGGGACGGGGCCATCAAGCACTTCAGCCGTTCCGTCACCGTGATCGCCATCAAAGATGAGAGCTTTCACCGGGCCATTCCTTGGCCGAACCCCTTGGGTGGGAGCGACGTTTCGATGAAGATCGATTTTGAAGGGGCCCAGCCCGGTGGCAAGGCTGAAGGTACCATCTACGACATCTCTGGCAAGAAGATCGCGGAGCTGAGGGGTGGGGACGCGCTTGCAGGGCTGGTTTGGGATCTCGCCCCAAATCTAGCCGGCGGCATCTATCTGGCCCGGGTCAGCGTGCGCAATGCCCAGGGCCGGGTGACAGCGCAGAGCGTGAAGATCGCCGTTCTACGCTGAGCCTTAGGCGGCACCAGCCTGCTGCAGATGGATGGAATGGAAATAACCGGGAGCGGCCAGCAGATCCTTGACCCCGCCCGACTCGACGACTCGTCCGGCGTCCATGACCCAGATCTGGCCGCAGTGAATGACGCTGGAAGCCCGGTGGCTGATGATAATGGCGCTCTTGCCTTCCAGTATCTTCCTCAAGGTGGCCTGCAAACGCTGTTCCGTCTCGCCGTCCAGCGCGCTGGTGCAGTTGTCCAGGATCAGGCATTGAGGGTCGTTCAGCAGCGCGCGGGCGATGGAAAGTCGCTGCTTCTGGCCGCCGGATAGGCTGACCCCCCGTTCCCCGATGCGGCTGTCCAGGCCACGGTCCAGGTCTTTGATGAAGGACGCGGCCTCGGCCTGCTCCAAAGCCGCCCAGATGCGGGCGTCGTCCCGGTTCTCCCTGGAAAAAAGAAGGTTCTCCCTGACCGAGCCGGTGAAAAGCGCCAGCTCCTGGGGCACTAAAGCGAAGGCCCTGCGCAGGCTTTGCATCTCCCAATCCCGTATGTCCCGCCCGTTCACCGAGATCGTTCCTTCCGTCGGCTCATAAAAACGCAGCAGCAAGGCCATCAAGGTGGATTTGCCGGAACCGCTGGGACCCACGATGCCGATCTGGTCCCCGCCCCGGATCCGCAAATTCAAATCGTGGATCGCCAGCGGCAGGTGTTCGCCGTAACGGAAGCTGACCTTGTCGAAAACGATCTCGCGGATGGGTTCTTCAAAACGCCTGGCCGCGGGACGGTTGACGATGAGTACCGGCTCGTCCAAGAGTCCAAAGACCTTGTCCAAGGAGCCCCGCGCCGAAAGGATCTGCTGGGGAAGGTTGCAGATCTGGGTCACCGCCGGCACCAGATAATTGAAATAGCCATAGAAAGCGACGATGGTCCCCAGCGTGATCTGCCCCCTGAAATACAAGACCCCTCCCAAGCCATACACGATCATATAGCCGCCGTGGATGCACAGCCCGTTGAGAAATCCGTACATGCCATTCAGGCGGCTGCTGCGCACGTTGAGGTCGGCGTGGATGTCCATGCGCTCGCGAAAACGCCGGGTCTCGACTTCCTCGGCGGCGAAAGAGCGCACCACCCTGATGCCGGCCACTTTCTCATTCACGATACCGCTGGCAATGCCCCAGCTTTCCCGCGCTTTTTCGCTGAGCTGCACCATAGGGGGACGCAGGATGAAAAAGATCGCCACCATCACCGGAAAGACGCAGATCACGGCCCAGCTAAGGGTGGCATTCATCCCGAACAGGATGCCGCAGCCGGCGAAGATGACCACGGCCTTGACCAGGGCGTTGATCATGCCCATGGCCAGCTGCTGGCTGATGTTGGAAGGATCGCCGAGCGCCGTGACCATCAGGCGGCCCATCTGTGTAGTGTCGTAAAATTGCTGGGAAAGGAGCAGCAACTGATCGGCCACCCGGGTGCGCAAGCGCTGGGAGATGTAGGCCACCAGGCGGTACATCAGGCGGTTGAAAAGATAGGTCAGGGCCTGGGTGCCGGCGTAGACCGCGGCCACGCTGAGGATCAGGAAATAGTAGCGCTGCATGTTCGGCGTGTCCTTGGTCAGCACGCCGTCCACCATCTCTTTGGTGGCATAGGGCAGCCATAGCAAAAGCAGCACCTGCAAGAGCCCGTTGAACACCAGCAGGGTGCAGACCCAGCGGTGGGGCAGCACGAATTCCCTCACAAAGCGCCAGGCGTAGTTGCGCGAGCCCCTAGACATCGGCCTGCACCGAGCTGAAATGGGAGCGGTGGAGCCTCGAATAACTGCTGTTCGGATCGGTGAGCAGCTGTTCCGGGCTGCCCTGCTCCAGGATGCGCCCCGCCTCGAGCACGATGATACGGTCGCATTGGCGGATGGTCGAGAGCCGATGGGCGATGATGATAGCGCTATGTCCCTGTAGCAGGCTGAGGATGGCGGCCTGAAGCCGCGCCTCCTCCTTGGAATCCAGGGACGAGCTGGCCTCGTCCAGGATCACGATGGCCGGCTCGATCAGAATGGCGCGCGCCATGGCCAGGCGCTGCGCTTCGCCCGCCGAAGGTGTGAGGCCCTCGTCCCCCCCGATGCGGGTGTCCAGGCCCTGGGGCAGACGCTGCACCAGTCCCCCTATCTGCGCGGCCTCCAGCACCTTGAGGATGGCCGCGTCCGAGGCCTGGGGACGGCCATAGGCCACATTGGCGCGCAGCGTGTCGTGGAAGAGCAGCACATCCTGAGGCACCACGCCGATCTGGCTGCGCAGGTCCTGGATGTTGATCTGGTTGAGCGGGATGCCGTCGAGCAGCACGCTGCCCTGGGTGGGACGGTAAAAGCCCTGCAAAAGGCTGATGATACTGGTCTTTCCCGACCCGGTGTGGCCCACCAAGGCCACTTTTTCGCCCGGGGCGATGGAAAAGCTGATCTCATGCAGGACGGGCCGATCCTTTTCATAGGCAAAAGAGACCTGCTCAAAGCGTATAGCCCCCTTCAGTTTCCGGGGCTCCCCGGCGCGTTCGCTTTTGGTGACCTCGTCGACCTCTTCCAGCAGCGCCTGGATGCG
>JAZKAF010000118.1:1938-4400 GCA_040389285.1 candidate division FCPU426 bacterium | reverse complement strand
ATCCTTCAGGGCGCGCATTTTCTTTCGGACGTGCTGCTCTGCGGGGCGCTGATGTTCACGGTCTGCGCGGCGCTGTCTCCCATCCTTGGATCCAAACCCTCGAGGAAACCATGAAACCTGCCAAGCTGCGCTCGTCGCGCATCACCCAGGGCGATCAGCGCGCCCCCAACCGGGCCATGTTGCGCGCGGTCGGCTTCAAGGACGCCGACTTCAGCAAGCCCATCGTGGGCGTCGCGTCGACCTATTCGGACATCACGCCTTGCAACATGCACATCCACGGCCTGGCGCTCAAGGCGCGCGAGGGCGTGGATAAGAACGGGGGCAAAGGCCTGATCTTCGGCGCTCCCACGGTCTCGGACGGGATCTCAATGGGGACCGAAGGCATGAAATTCTCCCTGGCCTCGCGCGAAGTGATCGCCGACTCGCTCGAAGTGGTGGCGAACGCGCAGGCCTTCGACGGCCTGGTGGCCATCGGCGGCTGCGACAAGAACATGCCGGGATGCATGATGGGCATCGCCCGCGTGGACATCCCCTCCGTCTTCGTCTACGGCGGGACCATCCTGCCGGGCAAGGCCATGGGGCACGACGTCGACATCGTCAGCATCTTCGAAGCCGTGGGCCAGTACAGCAACGGCAGCATCACGGCGAAGCAGTTCAAGGAAGTGGAATGCCACGCCTGCCCCGGGGCCGGCAGCTGCGGGGGCATGTACACGGCCAACACCATGGCCTCGGCCATCGAGGCGCTGGGCATGAGCCTTCCCAACTCTTCGACTCAAGTTGCCGAATCATCCGAAAAGCTGGACGACTGCGCGCGCGCGGGGAAAGCCGTGCTGGAACTGGTGAAGGCCGGCATCACGCCGCGCATGATCATGACCCGTAAAGCCTTTGAGAACGCCATCCGCGTGGTGCTGGTGCTCGGCGGTTCGACCAACGCGGTGCTGCATCTGCTGGCCATGGCTGACAGCATCGGCGTGAAGCTGGGCCTGGACGACTTCCAGGCCCTATCGGACAAGACGCCCCTGCTCGCGGACCTCAAACCCAGCGGCCGTTATGTGATGGCCGACCTGCACAAGGCCGGCGGCATGCTGCCGGTGATGCGCCTGCTGCTGGACGCGGGAATGCTGCATGGCGACTGCCTGACCGTGACCGGCAAAACCGTCGCGGAGAACCTGAAGCACGTGAAGCCCATGCCGGACAGCCAGGACATCATCCGCCAGTTGAAGGATCCCATCAAAAAGACCGGCCATCTGACCATCCTCTACGGCAACCTGGCGCCCGAAGGCGCGGTGGCCAAGATCACGGGCTACGAAGGGCTGGAACACAGCGGCCCGGCAAAAGTCTTTGATTCCGAGGAGGAAGCCCTCGAGGCGATCTTGGGCGACAAGATCAAGAAGGGCGACGTCATCGTCATCCGCTACGAAGGCCCCAAAGGCGGGCCGGGCATGCGCGAGATGCTGGCTCCGACCTCCGCGGTCATGGGCAAAGGTTTGGGCAAGGACGTGGGGCTCATCACGGATGGACGTTTTTCGGGCGGTTCGCACGGCCTCGTCGTCGGGCACGTGACGCCCGAAGCGGCCGTGGGCGGGCCGATCGCCATCATCAAAAACGGGGACCGCATTACCTTGGACGCTGGCAAACGCGAACTGCGCCTGCACCTGACCCCGGCCGAGATCAAGGCGCGCCTGAAGAAATGGAAGGCGCCGAAGACCCGCTTTCCCCGCGGCGTGCTGGGCAAGTACCGCAAGCTTGTCAGCTCGGCCAGCCTGGGAGCCATCACCGACCTGCCTGGCAAGGATTGAATGGATACGGCCTGCCTCTGTCTGGGTCCGACAGCCCTGGACAAGGCCCAGATCGAGGCCGCCACAAGCATGCTCGACGGCGCTGAGGCCGGCCGCCTCAGCGGGATGGCATCGCCTTCGCGGCGGCGGCAGTTCCTTGCAGGCCGCAGCCTGGCGCGGCAGGCCCTCAGCTTAGCCGTTGGAGGGCGTCCTGAAGACTACGCCCTAGGAGCCGAGGCCGGAGCGCCTCCTTCGGTGGCCGTGGCAGGACACCCTAAGCTTCGCTTGAGCGTCAGCCATAGCCGCTCGATGGCCGCTTGTTTCTTGAACCCGTCTGGCCCCTGCGGCGTTGATCTGGAAGACCGGAGCTATGTCCGGGACTTCGGGCCTATCGCCGAAAAAAGCTTCAGCCCTACCGCGCTGGCATTGTTCGCCCAAGGCGCTGATTTTTTCGAGCTTTGGTGCCTGCGCGAAGCGGCCATCAAAGTGAAGGATGCAGGAGCCCGCCTCGCCCTCTTTCGTTACGGTGGAGCGCAAGGTGCCCTGGCCTTGCCAGCCGTGGACCAAAACCTGCACGTTTTTGAAGGCGCGGTATCCCGGCCGTTCAGCCGGATCAGCCTTGACCTAACCTGGCAGGACTTGCCTGCCTCAGCCTTTGTTCCGGAGCAGAGCCCTTGACGATCA
>JAZKAF010000118.1:0-1928 GCA_040389285.1 candidate division FCPU426 bacterium | reverse complement strand
ATTGTCTTCGACCTGGATGGGACCCTGCACGACCAAGAGGCCGGCGAACGCGCGTCCCTGGAAAACCTGTTCCGCAGGGACATCCATCTCGACCCCACGCCCGGCTTCGCCGAATTCTTGCGCGTCTGGCGCCACGCTGCCGACGCCTTTTTGGACCGCTTTCACGGCGGCCAGATGACTTTCGAGGAGCAGCGCTCGAGGCGGGTGATGGCGCTTCACGAGAACTTCGGTAAGACCATCAGCCTGGAGGAAGCCCGGGCTCTGAACGACAAATACGTGGCCTATTACGAGGAAGAATGGCGTCCTTTTGAGGACACCCATCCCGCCTTGAGCGCGCTGAAACGTAATTTTCGCCTAGGGATGATCACGAACGGGGACGGAAAACGCCAACGGGGTAAGCTGAAAAGCTGCGCCCTGGACCAATATTTTGAATCCGTGATCATCTCAGGCGAAGTGGGGTCGGCCAAGCCCGAACGCGGCATCTTCGACCTGAGCCGCAAGGCCTTTGGCCTGGACGCCTCAGAAATGGCTTATGTGGGCGACCGCGTAGAGATCGACGTCTTAGGCGCGCGCAACGCCGGTTGGCGCGGCCTGTGGCTGGACCGCAAAGGCATGCCCGGAAACAGCGATCCCGACACCATCCAAAGCCTTTTGGAGCTTGAAACAAGGCTTATTTGACCTGTTGAAAAGATGGACCCCCGCCAATATAATAATCGGCCCAATCGCGCGCATGGCGTTTTTGGAATCGGACCGAGTTTGAGGCGGAAATGAGCACTCCCAATAACGACAAAGGCCTGGCCCCCTTCGACGCAGGAAAAGACTCTTGCGGCGTGGGTTTTGTCGCGCACGTCAAAAATAAGAAATCCCACTCTATCGTCAGCCAGGGCCTCGATATCCTGGAAAGCCTTGCCCATCGCGGGGCCTGCGGATGCGAGGAAAACACCGGCGATGGCGCCGGGATCCTGATGCAGACGCCTGACAAGTTCCTGCGCAAAGCCGTTGCCACCGCAGGGTTTTCACTTCCCCAGATCGGCAGCTACGGCGCGGGCATGGTCTTCCTGCCCAAGGACTCCGCCCAAGCCTCGGCGATCAAGGCCATCTGGTCCAAGGTCGCGACGGAAGAAAAACTCGAGATCTTGGGTTGGCGCAAGGTCCCGGTGGACAATTCCATGCTGGGACCCACGGCGCTGCGCAGCGAACCCGCCATCGAGCTGGCCTTTGTCGGCACCGGAAGCGCCGGGCTCAAGGATCAGGACGCCTTTGACCGCCGCCTTTACCTGCTTCGCAAGCGCGTCGAAGGCCTGGTGCGCGGCGCTGATCTCTCCCAGAAATCCCTTTTCTACGTCTGCGGCCTCAATACCCGGACCCTGATCTACAAGGGCATGCTGACGCCTGACCAAGTGCGCCAGTACTTCCCCGATCTTTCCGACCCGGACATGGAGTCGGCCCTCGCGCTGACCCACTCCCGTTTTTCGACCAACACCTTCCCGTCCTGGGACCTGGCTCATCCGTTCCGCTATCTGGCCCACAACGGCGAGATCAACACCCTGCGCGGCAACATCAACTGGATGCACGCCCGCGAAGCCCTGTTCAAGAGCGAATTCTTCCCCGGCGAGGAGATGAAGCGGCTCTTGCCCATCATCCCCGAAGGCGGCTCGGATACCTCCGCGCTGGACAACGCCGTGGAACTGCTTTTCATGGCCGGGCGCGGACTGCCCCACGCCATGATGATGCTGATCCCCGAGCCCTGGAGCGGGCATTCCCAGATGCCCAAGGCCAAGAAAGACTTCTACCGTTACCACGCCAGCCTGATGGAACCTTGGGACGGCCCGGCTTCGGTCGCTTTTTCAGACGGGCGCATGATCGGCGCGGTGCTGGACCGCAACGGACTGCGGCCCTCGCGTATCACGCTGACCAAGGACGACCTG
>JAZKAF010000117.1:0-5977 GCA_040389285.1 candidate division FCPU426 bacterium | reverse complement strand
TGATCAGCGCCGTGGACCCGGTGAAAAAAGGGGCTTCCGAGCTGATCAGCAGCCTGCGGGCGCGGGGATTGAAGGTCGTCATGCTGACGGGGGACAACCGGGCGGCAGCGGAGGCGGTCGCCCGGGAAACCGGGATCGATACGGTGATGGCGGAACTTTTGCCCGACCAGAAGCTGGAGGCCGTGAAGCGCCTGCAACGTGAGGGCCGTTTTGTCGCGATGGCCGGAGACGGCATCAACGATGCGCCCGCTCTGGCGGGCGCCCAGGTCGGCATCGCCATGGGAACCGGCACGGACGTGGCCATGGAAAGCGCAGGAGTCACCCTGGTCAAGGGAGACCTTTCCGGCATCCTGCGCGCGCGCCTAGTCAGCGAAAAGACCATGGCGAATATCCGGCAGAATCTATTTTTCGCTTTTGTCTATAATTTGCTGGGAGTGCCGATCGCCGCCGGGCTGCTCTACCCGCTTTTTGGGATCCTTTTGAGCCCGGTGCTAGCCGCCGCGGCCATGAGCCTTAGTTCCGTTTCGGTGATCGGCAACGCCCTGCGCCTGCGTAAGATCCGCATCGATTAGGCATCCGGACCCCGGCTCTTACACCTTTAATTTTTCTGCCAGACTCTCACATAGTCGATCTCGTAGCGGGCGGGAAAGATAGAATCATCCAACCCTTTTTGCCCGCCCCATCCACCTCCCACAGCGCTGTTCAAGATCAGGTACTGGGGCTTGTCAAAGGGCCAGTGGCTGGCGTCTCCGCCGTCGTTGAGAAAGGCGAAAACCCAGCGGCCATCCAGGTAAAAATCGATCTTCTTTGGCGACCATTCCATCGCGTAGTCGTGGAAGGCCCGGTCCGGTGAAGGCAGCGGCACACTGGTCCCCTTGGCCGTGCCGATGGCATGGTTGAAAGCCTTGGTGTGCACCGTGAAGTGGGCCTTGTCTGGATCAAAGCCGACATTTTCCATGATGTCGATCTCGCCGCAGAGCGGCCAGCCTGCCTTGCCGATGTTGCTGCCGAGCATCCAAGCCGCGGGCCACATGCCGCGGCCCGCCGGTAGCTTGGCGCGGACCTCAAAACGTCCGTAGGTCCATTCCGCGTGTCCATGCGTCTCCAAGGCAGCCGAGGTGTAGGACGCTGTTTGGCGTGATCGCTGCCAGTCGCTGGCGCCCGGGACATAGCCGGGATTGGGCCAGGTCTCCTTGCGCGCCTCGATCACCAGAACGCCTTTCTCGACCCTGGCATTCTCACGGCGGTCTTTGGTGTAGAACTGAAGTTCTTCGTTTCGCACGAAACCGGTTTCGTAACCCCATTTCGAGGGGTCTGGCGCCCCGTCCTTATCGAACTCGTCGGACCATACCAGTTTCCAGCCTCCACCTTCCTTCCAACCTCCGACGCTCGCGCAGGAGCCCAACATCGCTAGGAAACAACCCAAAGTCAGCATCTTTGTGAATTTCATGGCTGGGTCCTCAAAAGGGGGGTGAGGTTTTTTCGCGTCTGTTTATCACCCGGATCCCCTCGACTGTCCGTCTGGGCGCCGGTTTTTTCAAGGGGATTCCTGGCGGGGCTTTTCACGCTCTTTTTCACTATTAGGCTCAGCACTGGATATTGGACGGGTTATAATGTCGGGAGTTTCTGGAACTAGGTCTCGGAATGCCGCCGTTCAGCGCGAAATAACAGGAGAACCCTTGAAATTTAATTTATCGCGCCAGTGGAGGGCGCTGGCGTTGGGCTGCGCGATGCTGGGAACCCAGGCGTCGCCCGCGGCGATGGTCAGCTTGGGAAAGACACTCGGTCCCATTGATCCGCGCATTTACGGCACCAACTTCACGACCGAAGCGGCCCTGAACACCAAAAGCATACGCTTCGGTGGCAACGGCGTTTCACGCAGCAATCCCCTGAACGGAAAATATAATAATTCCTTTGATTGGGACTTCAGCAACACCGGTCATGTGGCGAACGAGCCCGGCGGGCTATACGCCGCCCAACGGGCCATCGGGGCCGAGCCCCTGGTGCAGGCTCAATTACTGGGGTATCTGGCGGGAGACCGCAGTTGGGGGAGCGTTAAAGTGGATCCAGCCAGATTTTCGGCAGATCTAGTGCGGGACCTCAATATCACGAAAAAACTGGGGATCAAGTATTGGGCCCTGGACAACGAGGCCGATTGTTGGCAAGGCACCCACAAAGACGTCTGGCATCACCAGCTCGGGTACGACGAATATCTGGAGCGATACTTCAAAACGGCCGAAGCCATGAAGGCCGTGGATCCTTCCATCAAGCTGTTCGGACCGGTTTCCGCGAACCGATATTTTTATTTTCAGTTGAACCGGGAAGAGGACAAGGCAAAGGGTCCTTGGATCCCCTATTTCTTAAAGCGCTGCCGGGAGCATGACGCCAAATGGGGCCAGCGCAGTGTGGACTACCTGGATATCCATCGCTACCCCGACGCGGGCAAGGATGACGCGGCCACCCTTGAAGTGGCCCGTGATTGGTGGGATCCCGCCTACGATAAGGATCCGGTGATCCCCACCATGAAGCGCTGGATCGACGACTACTACCCGGGAACCCAGCTCTCGATCTCGGAATACTCGCTGGGTTATTCCCGGAAGATCGTTCCTCTCATCTACATCGCCCAGTCCATGGGGACCTTTGGACGCCTTGGTGTCGCCAACGCCAATAAATGGGGGGTCGAGCAGGACGAAAAACTGGTCTTCGGGCTCTACGCGAATCTTTTCGGGGATCAGGCGCTGGAAGCTTCCAGCGACGACAAAAAGCTGGAGGTTTTCGCCAGCCGTGGCAGCCGCAACGGGGATATCTGCCTGGTGCTGATCAACAAGGACTTGAAAAATTCGGTAGCCTTAGACCTGAAGCCTGGCGAACGGCCCGAAGCTCAGGATGCCTATGTGATCCAGGAAAACGCCGAGAAAAAACCAGTCTTGTCCCATCAGGCCGCTAGCGCCTATAGCGGCCGCTTCAACTGTCCACCCTTGTCCATCACGTTGCTGCGTCTATGGCTGCATCCCGAAAAGCCTCGGCCTGATTTCAAGACTCCTGCGGCTCCGCCGGTGGATCAGGCCGCGGAAGCCAATAAGCTGAAAGGCGGAGGCTATCCTTTTGCCAAGGGCAGCGGCTATTATTTTTACCACCCCAGCGTGATATCCCGTGACCTTGCCGGTCGGGACAGTTTTTTGGGTAGCGGCGACACAGGTCTCGATCGCGGTGGCGCCCGGGACCAGGTTCCGACGAAGTTAGGCCAGGATCATGGCGCGCAGGCACCCGCGGATGCGCTCGTCTTTTTTGATAACAGCGACCGGACCAGCCGTTGGATGGAAAAGACCCATGACGCTTTGCTCTTCGACTTCAAGCACCGAGCCGGGGGCTGGACCGACATCCGGGTGGCCCACGACCTGCAGTGGTTGGCGCAGGATATCGGTCCCTACGTCAAGAGCGGCGGCGCTCTGGTGTTTTATGTGAAGGACATTCAAGGGCAGGGGACGCCGATGACCGTGTACATCGAGAACAACAAGATCCCGGAACGTATCCTATCCCTGCAGAGCACCGACTATGTCGCGGGAGCTCCTGAGGGAGGCTGGCAGCGGATCCGCATCCCGCTGAAAGACTTTGAGTTGGAAGAGCAGGGGATCGATCTGGCCCATGTGCGTTATGTGGGTTTTGGGAACGGACTGGTCGACGGGCATGTCCTGGCGTTGGTGGATGACATCATGTTCGTGAAGGGCCAACGCTGAGCTGATCTAACCAAGAAAAAGGAGAACGTCATGAGCAAACTTCCGGAATTGAGCTCTGAATATCCCATCAGCGCTGAACAGTCGAGCCGCTATCTTCGCGACGGCAATATACTCTGCCCTACTGTGGCGACCCAGGCTGAGATCGCCGCGTGGCGGCCGGTCATCGTGGAAGGCGCCACGCGCCACAACCGCCAGACCAAGCCTCTTGCGGAACGGGACGCCTACGGCAAGGCCTTCTTGCAGATCACCAATCTTTGGGAAAAGGACCCAGCCTCGGCGCCCTTTGTGCTGGCGAAACGTTTCGCCAAGGTGGCCGCCGACCTGCTGGGGGTGAAGAGCGTGCGTTTGTACCATGACCAGGCCCTGTTCAAGGAAGCTGGCGGCGGCAAGACGCCCTGGCACCAAGACCAGTATTACTGGCCCCTGGACACGGACAAGACCATCACCATGTGGATGCCCCTTTTGGACTGCAGTGAGGAGATGGGCACCATGCAGTTCGCCTCGGGCTCGGACAAGGCCGGCTACCTGGGGAATTTTGAGATCTCGGAAAAGAGCGAAGCGACCTTTCGCTCCATGATCCGGGAAAAAGGCTATACCACGGTGGGCGGCAAAGCCATGCGGGCGGGCGACGCCACCTTCCATTCGGGATGGGTGCTGCATGCCGCTTCCGGAAACAGCTCCCAGACCACCCGCGAGGCGATGACCATTATCTTTTACGACGCCGAAGCACGGGTCTCGGAGCCCAAAAACGACCATCAAAAGGGCGATTTGGCTGCCTGGCTTCCCGGCCTGAAGCCAGGAGACCTTGCAGCTTCGCCCTTGAATCCAGTGCTCTATTCGCGTCCCTAACCGCCTGTCAGGAGACCTTATGTTCAAGGCTGTTGTTCTTTTCCTGGCCGTTCTCACGGCCTCCGCTTCGTCTGCCGGCACCGCCTATCCGCCGACGATCCAGGCGCTCATCGCGCACCAGTGGGTACCAGCCCATGACCTTGACCTGATGGACAAGTTCTACCTCGAAGTCGCGGGAATGCTGGAGGCGGAAAAATTCGCGGAACTCGAAGGCTTGGCCAAAGAATTGAGGGCTTCCAAGATCCTGTTCACTAATGGCGACCAGGCGAGCCATCATCTTTATATGGCCCTTGCGGAAATGCCCAATGACAAGGATGAGCCGGCATGGCAGCGACGCGAAGCATTGATCAAGAAGTGGATGGACCAGGGTCATTCGGGCGAGTCTCTCATGGCCAGGGCGAGTTTTGACGTCAATGCCTCCATCCGATTTAAAGGGCGTGACAGAAGGGCCGCTGAAGTCGCCACCACCCGAGACCGTGTCAGGGCGAACGACCATCTGAATTGGGGCCGGCAAGCTGCCGCAGACGCCGGAAGAAGGCTGAAGGAAGACCCAGATGTTTATTATTGGATGGCTGAAACATTGTATGACCCTGACAGATTCCAATTTCAGAAATTGGCCGAGAAGAGCCATGCTGCTGATCCGGCATTTCCTTATACGGATGCAGTGACCACGGTTTCTATGGCCATGACCAGCGGAAGCATCAACCGGCACGGAGGCGGGGAATGGCTGGACAAAGTGATGGCGAGGCCAGATGGCCTGGGCGCGGAAGCTTATGCCCGTTCTTGCGTCGAGTTAGCTAGGCGTACAAGTGCCACTTATTTTTTCAAAACTCTTTCAGTGGAATACGGCAAGGTCGCGACAGGTTTCGGGATGATGTCCAAACGCTTCCCGAATTCCCAGTCCAACTATAGCCGATGGATCTTTTTCCTCTGCGCCCGGAGGGATTGGCCTACGGCACAAAAATACGTCCAGTTCATGAAAGGCAAATTTGACAGGCGTTTCTGGCTCAGCGAGAAGCGTTATACCGAGATCATATCGCAAAAAGAAGACATCGACGGGCACTAGGACAACGGAAGGGCCGTTCTTAGCGAAAATCCAGTCCGTGGGCCTGTAACATCTCATCCACCATGCGTTCTATCTGGCCAAGGTCTGAAGCCAAGGGATGGTTCAGCATAGCCTGGATCACCTTGTTGCGGTCCCGTTTCACCGCAGCCTCGACGGTCAGCGTTTCGTAAGCCTTCACAGCTAGCACCAGTCCCCGGAAGGCCAGAGGGATGGCGCCGACCGGCATGGGTGTCGCGCCGTCTTTTCCGACCCGACAGGACAATTCAACGCTGGCATCCGCATCAATACCCTCCACCTGGCCCTGGTTTTGGACGCTGCAGACTAA
>JAZKAF010000116.1:0-6587 GCA_040389285.1 candidate division FCPU426 bacterium | reverse complement strand
CCGCGGCAACGAGGACCCGGTGCCTCCGGCCGGCGCCGAGATCGACGTCCACACGCTGAAGCAGTGGCAGGATGAGAAGCGTAAATTCGTGCTTCTGGACGTCCGCGAACCCAACGAATACGAGATCGCCAACCTGGGAGGGAAGTTGATCCCGCTCGGGAGCCTGGCCGCCAGCATCAACCAATTGGACAGCGCCGACGAGATCGTGGTGCATTGCAAGATGGGCGGCCGTTCGGCCAGGGCCCAGGCCATGCTCAACAAGTTCGGGTTCAAGAAGGTCTTCAATTTGGAGGGCGGCATCGACGCCTGGTCCGCCGAGATCGACCCCTCCTTGCCGAGATACTGATGAAAGCCATACGTTTCCATTCGCACGGCGGTCCGGAAGTCCTGACTTACGAGGAATGCGGGGATCCCAAGCCCGGCCCGGGCCAGGCCTTAGTGGACGTGCGCGCCTGCGCGGTCAATCGGCTTGACCTCTGGGTGCGGCAGGGCGTGCCCGCCTATCCGGTCTCCTTGCCGCATATCCTCGGGTCGGATATCGCCGGCGTGGTGGAAAGCGGCGACGCGCTCTCCGGGATCCAACCCGGGGACCATGTGGTGGTCTATCCGGGGCTTTCCTGCGGCCAATGCAAGGCTTGCACCACCGGATTTGAGAACCGCTGCCGCGAATTCAAGGTATTGGGAGGCCATACCAACGGTGGATACGCCGAAAAGGTGGTGGTGCCGTCCAAGAACCTGGTCAAGATCCCCGCTTCATTCGATTTCATCCAGGCGGCCGCTTTTCCGCTGACGTTTTTGACCGCCTGGCACATGCTGAACGCCAGAGCGCAGTTGCGCGAAGGTGAGAGCGTCCTGGTGCTGGGCGCCAGCTCGGGCGTGGGCACGGCCGCCATCCAGATCGCCCATAACCTGGGGGCGCATGTCATCGCCGAGACCACCCACGCGGACAAGGCGGCCCGGATCAAGGCCCTGGGAGCCGACGAAGTGATCGTCTGCCATCCCCAGGAGATCGCGGCCCGCGTGATGGAGATCACCCACAACCAGGGCGTTGAAGTGGTCTTTGAACATGTGGGCCCGGCCACCTGGGAACAGAGCCTGAAGGCCGTGATCAAGGGAGGCCGTATCGTCACCTGTGGCGCTACCACCGGTCCGGAAGTGCCCCTGATCCTGCGCCAGCTGTTCGGCCGCGAGATCACCCTGATGGGATCCATGCTCGGCACCCTGGCGGAGATGCAGCGCGTGGTCAAACTGGTGGTCAACTCGACCCTGGCCCCGGTCGTCGACAAGGTCTATCCCCTGAAGGATGCGGCCATAGCCCATCAGCAGTTGCTGGAAAAACGCCACGTGGGCAAGCTGGTGCTGACCTTGGGCGGCGAGGCCACTTGAAAAAAACCGCGCTGAACGCCTGGCATCGGGCCGCGGGAGCCGTCATGGTGGAATTCGGCGGCTGGGACATGCCCGTCTCCTACAGCACCCTCAGCGAGGAACACCGGGCGGTGCGCGCGGCGGCTGGCCTATTCGACATCTCCCATATGGGACAGATCTTCGTGGAGGGCCCTGCGGCCCTGGCTTTTTTGCAAAAAGTCACGACCAACGACGTGGCCGCGCTTACGCCGGGACGCATGCAGTATTCGCTGTTGCCGGCCGCTGACGGCACACTGGTCGACGATATCGTCGTCGGGCGCCTGCCTGATCAAGGTGGAACGGAAGGGCCGGGATACCTGGTCGTGGTCAATGCCGCCAATGCGACCGGCGACCTGGCCTGGTTGAAGGCTCACGCCGCGCCTTTCAACGGCGACCTGCGGATACGGCACGATGATTCCGCGGCCATGATCGCTTTGCAGGGTCCCCTCAGCCAGGCCATTCTGCAGACCCTGGTCCCGGAAGCCCTCGACGCCCTGGCCTATTACCACCTTTGCCACGCTAGCGTCGCCGGGCGGCCCGTCATCTTGTCGCGTTCGGGTTACACGGGTGAAGACGGGTTTGAGATCTGCTGCCAGGGAGCCCATGCCTCCGAGATATGGGAGACCCTGATGACCAGGGGCGCGGCCTCCAAGATCCAGCCGATCGGGCTGGGAGCTCGCAACACCTTGCGCCTGGAGATGGCGTATCCGCTCTACGGCCATGAGATCGACCGCAGCATCCATCCGCTGGAAGCCGGCTTGGGCTGGGTGGTCAAGATGGCCAAGGGTGAATTCATCGGCCGCTCCGCCCTTGAAAAGGCCGCGGCCCAGCCCATGCGCCGCCGGCTGGCCGGTTTTGAGATGCTGGGGCGCGGCGTGGCGCGCGACGGGTACCCCGTGTTGGACGCCCAGGGAGGCCGGATCGGGACGGTGACGTCCGCCTCTCCCTCGCCCAGCCTGAATAAGAACATCGGCCTGGCCTACGTCCCGGAAGCCAGCGCCGCGCCAGGTTCAGAGATCTTCATCGATGTGCGGGGCAAGGGGGTCGAGGCCCGTGTGGTCAAGACGCCTTTTGTCCCGCCTCACGTCCGCAAAAACAAATAGGGGGCCGCATGCCAGCGCCGTCTGACCGCCAATACACCCAGTCGCACGAATGGATCAAGATCGACGCTCCGGGAAGCGCCACGGTGGGCCTCAGCGATTTCGCGGTCAAAGCCATCAAAGACATCGTCTTTTTGGAACTTCCGGCCAAGGGGGCGAAGCTCCAGGCGCTGAAGCCGTTTGGCGTCATCGAATCGGTGAAAGCGGTTTTTGACCTTTTCGCTCCCGCCTCCGGCGTGGTGGCGGACGCCAATACCGCCATGCAGGAGGACTTTGAGACCCTGTCAAAGGACCCTTACGGCAAGGGCTGGCTGCTGAAGCTCAGCCTTTCAACGGATCCTCTGCCGCCTTTGATGGACTCCGTTGCCTACGATAAGTTCTGCGCCGAATCCCACCACTGATGCCGGGGTCATCGATGTTCCAACACCCCTATCTGCCCGCTACCCCCGAGGATGTCGCCCTGATGCTCGAAAAGATCGGGGCGGCCAGCGTCGAGGAGCTCTTCAAACCTATTCCCGGGCATCTGCGCCTCAAGGGCGCGATGGACCTGCCGCCTCATCTTTCCGAGATGGAGCTGAAGGACCTGTTCCAGGGGCTGGCCGACCGCAACAAGTCGGTGGGCCGCCTTGAGAGCTATCTGGGAGCCGGGGCCTACGAGCATTTCAGTCCCACCGTGGTGCGCCATCTGATCGGCCGCAGCGAGTTTTACACCGCCTATACCCCTTATCAGCCCGAGATGACCCAGGGCGTGCTGCAGGCCATCTTCGAGTACCAGAGCTGCGTCTGCGCCTTGACCGGCATGGACGTCTCCAACGCCAGCCTGTACGAAGGCGGCCACGCTTTGGCCGAGGCCTGTCTGATGGCCCGCGCCCACACCGGCCGGAACAAGGTGGTGCTGGCCGCCGGGGTGCACCCGGAATACGCTGCCGTGCTGGCGACCTACACCCATAACCTAGAGACCGAGATCGTGCAGGCGCCCCTCGCCGCCGATGGCCGCACTGACCTAGCCGCGCTTGAAAAGCTGGTGGATGACCAGACCGCGGCGGTGGTCGTGTCCAACCCCAATTTCTTCGGCTGCCTTGAGGAAGGCGGCGCCTTCGCCCGCATCGCGCACGGCGCGGGCGCTTTGCTGGTCGCCAGCGTGGAGCCGGTCAGCCTGGCCTTGCTCAAGAGCCCGGGCGAATTTGGGGCCGACATCGCTTGCGGGGAAGGGCAGTCGCTCGGCATCTCGCTTTCTTTTGGCGGCCCCTGGCTGGGATTCATCGCCTGCAAACAGGCCTTGGTGCGGCGTATGCCCGGCCGCATCTGCGGGTTGACCAAGGACAACCGCGGCCAGCAGGGTTTTGTGCTGACTTTACAGACCCGCGAGCAACACATACGGCGCGAAAAAGCCAATTCGAACATCTGCACCAACCAGACCCTGCTCGCCATCGCCGCCACCATCTATCTTGGCGCGGTGGGTCCCCAGGGCCTGAAGGAAGTGGCCAGCCAAAGCCTGCAAAAGGCCCATTATCTGGCCGGCCTCCTCAAAAAAGTCCCGGGCGTCGGATTGCCTTACGCCGCGGCTTCCCTCAATGAATTCGTGGTGCGCCTGCCGCGCGCCGCGTCCAGGGTCCTGGAGGCCATGCAGGCGAAAGGGATCTTGGCTGGAGTGGCGCTGGACCGCTTTTATTCCGGCCGTGAGAACGACCTGCTGGTCTGCGTCACCGAGACCAAGAAGAAAGCCCAATTAGACCGCTATGCGGCGGCCCTGACGGAGGTCCTGGCATGAGCATCGAACGCCTGATCTTCGAAAAATCCGCGGTCGGACGTCGGGCAGTGGTCTTCCCAGAACTGGATGTGCCGGCCCTGCCCTTGGAATCCCTGATACCCGCCGGGCAGCGCCGAGAAACTCCTCTGGGCTTGCCCGAGGTCTCGCAGCAGGACCTGGTGCGCCATTACACGCGGCTATCCTCCCGCAACACGGGCATCGACACGCAGATGGTCCCGCTTGGTTCCTGCACCATGAAGTACAACCCCAAGATCAACGAGGACATGGCGGCGCGGGACGGATTCCGTAACTTGCATCCGTACCAGGACGATTCGACGGTCCAAGGCGCCCTGGAAGTGCTCTTCGAGCTGGAACATTGGTTGCGCGAGATCTCGGGCATGGACGCTGTGTCGCTGCAGCCCACGGCCGGCGCCCAAGGCGAGCTCTGCGCCCTGCTGGTGGCCCGCGCTTACCACGATTCGAAGGGCAGGAAACCCCGCGTGGTGCTGGTGCCTGATTCTTCCCATGGGACCAACCCCGCGTCGGCTTCCTATTGCGGCTACACGGTGGAAACGGTCAACAGCCTGGCCGACGGCACCGTGGACTTGGCCGACCTCAAATCCAAGATCAACGAGAATGTGGCTTGCCTGATGATGACGAACCCGAACACGGTCGGCATCTTTGAAAAGGACATCTCCACCGTGGCCGCCTGGCTGCATGAGGTCGACGCCCAGCTCTATTATGACGGCGCCAACCTCAACGCCATCTGCGCCATCGCGCGGCCCGGGGACATGGGATGCGACATGATGCATTTCAACGTCCACAAGACCTTCTCGACCCCGCACGGGGCGGGCGGCCCGGGCGCGGGTCCGATCGGAGTCAAAAAGCATCTGCAGCCTTTTCTGCCCGTGCCCAGGGTCCTCAAAACCGCCGAGGGCTATCACCTGGATTTCAAGAACTTCCCTCAGAGCATCGGCAGGATCCGTAGTTTTTACGGCAATTTCGGCATTTTACTGCGGGCCCTGGTCTATTTGCGGAGCTTCGGAGGGGACCACTTGGCCGATATCGCCAAAGGAGCGGTGTTGAACGCCAACTACCTGCAGGCCCTGCTGGCGCCGCATTTCGCCACGCCCTATGGCACGCCCTGCATGCACGAATTTGTGCTCTCGCTCAGTAAACAGAAACGGGACAAGGATTGTGGGGCATTGGACTTCGCCAAACGCTTGGCCGACCATGGCTATCACGCGCCGACCATCTATTTTCCGCTTATCGTCCCTGAAGCGATGATGATCGAGCCCACCGAGACCGAGAGCCGGGAGACCTTGGAGGCTTTCGCCGCGGCGTTGATCGCTATCGACGAAGAGGCTTCCAAGGATCCCGAGATCCTGCACGCGGCGCCGGTCAACACGCCGGTGGGGCGCCTCGACGAGGCGAACGCCGCGCGTAAACCGGTCTTAAGATGGACGCCGGGTATTTCCTAGACTCGGGCGCTCTCAGCGGCGCCGAGAACATGGCGATCGACGCCGCCTTGCTAAAGGTTGCGGCGGCCGAACAGCGGGTGATCCTGCGCCTTTATCGCTGGTCCCGGCCCACCCTGTCCCTGGGTTATTTTCAAAAACTCGATGAGGTGGCTGATCCCGGTTTTGTGGCGGCGCGCGCCGTGGAAGTGGTGCGCCGTCCCACAGGAGGCGGGGCCATCTTGCACGACGACGAGATGACCTTCAGCCTCGCGATGCCCGCCGGGCATTCCGCACTGGCCTGCTCGGTGGATGAATCCTATCTCGCGCTGACGCGGCCCTTGCTCGAGCTGATCCGTATGCGGGGCATCGATGCCAAGTTCCGGGGGGAGGCAACCGTTCCGCTGAAGGGCATTAATTGCTTTTCGGGCAGCGCCTGTCCAGACGTCGTGGTCGGCGGCGACAAGGTCTTTGGATCGGCCCAGCGCCGCCGGGACAACGCGGTCCTGATGCACGGTTCCCTGATCCTCGGCATCGACTGGCCGCTCTGGCGCGGGGTCTTTGGCCAGCGGCTGGGGCAGGGCTTCGCGTCGTTGCCCCAGTTGAGCGGTCTGGATTGGGCTGCTGAGATGCAAAAAGCCTATGGGAATGCGTTGGGGCTCAGCTGGGAAGGGATCCCGTCGGCACTTTTGCAGGCTGTTTAGCGTGGTTTTGGCGGTAAAGTGCGGCCATCTGGACAGCCAGGGTCGCGGGTGTTATTCTGGATCTAGGAGGAAATGATCATGCTTAATTTTGACCCTGATATGACCGTTGGCGCTGCTATGCAGGTGCATCCCCGGGCGCGCGAAGTGTTCGCGGGCTTTCACTTAGGGGGCT
>JAZKAF010000115.1:5355-6222 GCA_040389285.1 candidate division FCPU426 bacterium | reverse complement strand
CTCTACTACACCCTGGAGCACAGCGCGCAGATGGAGATATGCATCTACAACGTGGCCGGAGAGCTGGTCTGGCGCTATTCCATCGCTGGCCACGCCGGAAAGAATAGCATCGCCTGGAAGGGCGAAAATGACTGGCTGGGCAAAGTCTCCAGCGGCATTTACTTATTACGCCTGAAGGCGGTGGGCACTGAGAATGACCTTGGACTTTCAAGATGGACTTCTGTCTGCGTGACCCGATGAACTTCAAAGGAGGCTTGCATGCGTAACCCGTTCACAGCCCTGGGACTTGGCCTAGCCATGATCCTAAGCAGTTCCACCTGGGCATCGGAGCTCCAGCTCCCCGCCATCCTCAGTGACCACATGGTGGTCCAGCAAGGCGTTCCACTGCGGCTCTGGGGACAAGACCGCCCCGGGCAGGAGATCACGGCTGGCATCTCCGGCCATTCCGCCAAGACCAAAGCCGATCCCAGCGGCCATTGGACCCTGACCCTGCCCGCCCTCCAGGCAGGCGGACCCTATGACCTCAGCATCCAGGGCAGCGAGACCCGCGTGATCACGGATGTGCTGGTAGGCGAGGTCTGGCTGGGATCCGGGCAGTCGAACATGGAATTTGCCATGCGCGCCACCAGTGACCAGGCCCAGGAAATACCAAAGTCCGCGAATCCCAAGATCCGCCTATTCACGGTCGAACGCGCCGCCGCTGGAGCGCCCTTAACCGCGCTGAAAGGATCCTGGAAAATTTGCGGACCTGAAACGGTCCCTGATTTTTCGGCCGTGGCCTACCACTTTGGAAAGCAACTGCAGGCCCGCTTGAAAGTTCCGGTAGGTATGATCGCGGCCAGCTGGGGCGGCACGCCCGCGGAAGAC
>JAZKAF010000115.1:0-5345 GCA_040389285.1 candidate division FCPU426 bacterium | reverse complement strand
GATCCCGCGCCAGGTGATGGATGCGGACCAGGATCTTTCATCCTTGATCAAGGGATGGGACCAGGATCCGGGCCGCCTGGACCTTTGGACCAAAGGTGAAGCCTTTGAGTTGCAGGTCAAAGACATGCGCTTGCTGCCCCGCACCAAGGGAGGCAAAGCCCTGGCCCTGGGCAAGGGACTGGCATGGACCCACAACGAGATGGCCGGATCGAGCGGATCTGCCGAGCCTTTGAAAAAAGGCGGGCCCGGGCTGCTCTATCAAGGCATCATCCACGGCGGCGCCTGGGGCGGCGCCAGCACCGACCTTAAAAAAGAAGGCAGCCTGGACCTGAGCCCCTACGAAGCCATCGAGATCCAGGTCAAGGGACACGGCAAATTCCGCCTGGCCCTGGGGCAACCCAGCATCACGGACTCGGACCTTTATTCCAGCGAAGTGTTCAGCGCCGGGGCTGGCTGGCAAAAAGTGACGATCCCCCTTTCCAGCCTGAAGCAGGGCGGTTGGGGCCACGCCCAGCCGTTCACGCCAGACTCCATCCGCTCCCTGATGTTCGGGGTCCAGGTGGCCTTTTGGCCGGACCTAGCTTCCTCGACCTACAACGGCATGATCGCGCCCCTGACCCCCTTTCCCATCAAAGGGGTACTGTGGTATCAGGGCGAGTCCAACGCTGGAAGGGCCAAGCTCTACCAAAAAACCCTTTCCATGCTGATCCGCAGCTGGCGTGATGCCTGGGGCCTGGGCGAGTTCCCATTTTTGGTGGTCCAGCTCCCCAATTTCCAAAAGGGTTGCGCTGAGCCCTGTGAAAGCGGCTGGGCTGAACTGCGGGAATCCCAGCGCCTTGCGGTCAAGGGCCTGCCCCATGCGGCGCTGGCCTGCGTCCTGGACCAGGGGGAGGCCAACGACATCCATCCCAAATTCAAGACCGAGGTGGGCAGAAGGCTTGCCTTAGCCGCGCTGAACATCAGCTATGGAAAGAAAGACGAGTATTCGGGGCCTGAGATCTCAAAGCTCGAGCTTTCGGGTGGGCGATTGAAGGTCGGCTTCAAGCATCTGGGCAAGGGCCTGACTCTGAAGTCGGGTTCTTCACCTTTGGGATTTGAAGTGGCGGGAGAGGACAGGAAATTCAAAAAAGCCAAAGCCACGATCGTGGGCGGATCGGTGCTGATCGGGAACACGGAGATCAAAGCACCACGCCATGCGCGTTATGCCTGGTCAGACAACCCGGAGTTCAACCTCTATAGCAAAGACGGTTTCCCGGCCCTGCCCTTTGAAGCCAGCCTGCCCTAAAACGCAAAAAAGCCGGCCAGGTCGCTGTGACTTGGCCGGCTTTTGATCTTTAAGCTAAATAAAAACTAGTCGACGCGCAGCATCATCTTGCCGTCCTTGCTGCCAGCCAGCACCGCGGCCTCGCCTTTCTTCACGATCGTGCTGCAGCGTATTTTCAGGCCCAGGCCGCCTTTAGACTCGTCGCCCCCTTCCAGCCTGCCGTTGAGCATCACCTCATACGATCCGTTCCCCACCGGAAGGACTCTGCCGCGCAGCGCGATGCGCAGGCCGGTCTTACGCGATTTTCCCATCTCAAAAAAGACTTCGAAGTTCTCGCGGGAAGTGGAGATGCTCCCGGCCTTGGCCTCGCCGTCTTTGTCCGACCAAAGTGAGATCTTCAGCGTCTGCGGCAGGCGCTCTCCCCAGCTTTCAGCCTTCGCCGGTTTTTCGGCGGCTGTCGCAGCGGCGGGTTTTTCCATTTTTTCTGCCGCGGCCTGAACTCCCAAAGGCGCCGCCAAAAATACGCAAGCCAAGATCCCCCATGCTCTGTTCATCGGCTATCCTCCTCAGGCTGGAATGAACTACCCGGACAGTAGAGCTATTTTATCAGGCCTGGACCTAAATAAAAAGCGCCCTGCCATGCTGACAGGGCGCTAGGAGCCGCGCGTTTCAAGGACCGTCCTAGAAGTAGAATCTTCCTCCCAAACCTGCGTCGATTCCGAATCCTGCGAACGGCACGACCACCATGGTGGGGGCCAGTTCAAAAAACACGTCAAAAGGAGCGTCAAAAAGATAGGTCACGCCTATCACGCCCCGGACACCCGCCACATCAGGGGAGGCGAACAGGCCGCCCAACCCCAGATAAAGCGGCATCTTGCGTCCGGCATCCTCTCCAGGTCCACCAAAGACCCCATAGCGATGCCAGAGATAGTCGCCATGCACGTTAAGGCCGCCGTAATGGCGTCCATAATAATACCCGAAGCCGCCGATTGCGAAATCAAAGGCGTTTTCGGAGTTCATCCAAACCTTGCCGCTGACTGCGGTCGGTTCACCGAGCACCAATCCCAAGCCTAGATTTTTGGGTCCCGCTTGCGCCGGGCCCGCAGATCCAGCTGCGAACAGCAGTATGGCTAATGCCAAGAACCTGCCTGCGCCTCTAAGGTATCGATGATTTCTATTCATGATCCCCTCCGAGAAAGAGTCGCAAAGTATCTACGCACCCAGGTTGCTCGGAGGTTTTTTGGAGTATTTTTAAGAAAACCCTTGTTTTAAAAGGCTATCGCGTTTCCTGGCGGCCGTCTGGATGGCGGGCAAAACGGCCCTGGGAAGCGGAATGCACCGGATCTGCTACAGGCCAGGGCCAGCCGCCAAAACGGGTCTTCCGATAGTCTTCAAAGGCCTTTTCCAATTCGACTTCGCGGTTCATCACAAAGGGCCCGTATTGGGCCACTGGCTCGCCGATAGGGCGGCCCTGCAAGAGCAATAAGCTGGAGGCTTTCGCACCGTTGATCAGCGGAAGGGGCGCGTCCGACCGAAGGCGCAGCCGCTGCCCGGATCGGCATTCCTGATCCGCAGCCTTGAGGGTTCCGCCTTCGTAAAAATAAAGCGCTCGGTTCAACCCTGCGGACGCGGCGGGAAGCGTCCAAGTGGCTCCTGGCTCCAGCTGGATGATCCAGATCGCCACTTCGGTGGCAGGATCCGCGGCCCAGGAATCAGGAGGCGGAGAGGGTGGGCACTGTTCGCCCAAGGCGCCCGCGATCAGGGTCAGCTCAACGCCATCTTGCTTTCGATGGGGGATCTGGTCGGCCCAGAGCATTTGAAAATTCGGGGCGGCTTTTTTCTTGGACGCTGGCAGGTTGAGCCAGATCTGAAAAAGTTCCGCTGTGTTGGGGCCATTGGACTTGAGCAAAGGGAACATCTCGGAATGCACGATGCCGGCTCCGGTGGTGAGCCACTGTGTGTCCCCTTGCCCGTAGCGCGCCGCCGCGCCCAGGGAATCAGCGTGGTCGATCAGCCCCTGGCGCACCACGGTCACGGTTTCAAAACCCCGGTGGGGATGGGCGGGAAATCCGGGCACCGTCTCGCCGTGGTACATGTTCCAGCCGTCTTTAGCCGCGAAATCCTGGCCCAAGTCGCGCCCCTCGAGAGAGGCAGCGGGACCCAGCTTCGCGTTGCCGGCCGGAAACAGATCCACGTGATGAACGCAGAACAGAAAAGGATCCAGGCAGGCCCAGGGAAAGGCGAGCGTTTGGATTTCGAGGATGGGATCCATATCAGGGCTTCTCCGTGCTTGCTGAGGATCTAAGGCCCAGCGCTTTCAAGATCATAGGATCCAGGGCGCCTTTTTCATCGGCCAGGTCAAAGCCGGAGTGATAGGCCCACATGGCATGGTTGACATGGTTTTCGTCCAAAAGGCTTGTCACATCCTCGACCCACTGGGCCCGGTCAGCCACAGGCGCGTAAGGCTTATGCGTGCCGAACTCGCCGCAATAAAGGGTCATCCCCGCTTGCTTGGCGTAGGCGAAGATGGGCTCCATTTTAGCGCGCAGCATCTCCTTGCCTCCGCCTTCTTCCTGGCCGTCAAAAGGCCAGGTGTCATATCCATTTTTTACCGCCTTCGCCTTGAGCGCCTTGATCTGCTCCTTTTGCAGGGGATAGCGCACCCCGCGCAGCGCAGCGAGGCCTTTATCCGTCCAGGTGGCGCCCTGGTGGGTGAAGACCATGGGGTCGTAGAAATGGAAGCTATAGATCAGCCCGGGTCGGTCCAATTTCCCCAGCTGCATCAGGCCGTCCGCTCCGCCCCAGCCCGCGCCGCTGACGATGATGGTCCTGCTTGGATCTTGCGCCCTGATACTGTCCACCAGGTCCAGGACGATGTCGCGCCAATGCTGGATATCCGCCGCTGTGGGGCTGCCCTTGGAGAATTCCTTGATATTAGGTTCATTCAAGAGCTCAAAGGCGATGCTGCGGGGCCACGACGCGTAATGAGCGGCCAATCCCTTCCAAAGCACGCGAAACGCCTTCATATCCTGCTTCTTATGAAAAAGATCCGGGGTGGGGATCTGGTGCATGTCCAAGCTGATACTCAGGCCGTTGTCCAGGGCGGCGCGCACGGCCAAGTCCAGATAAGCCAGGCCTTCCGAGCGCAGCGCGTAGGGCGGCTTCGGTTCTTGGATAAAGGAACGCCCCATGCCTAAGCGCACGTGGGTGAAGCCCGCTTCCGCCACTTGCTTGAATTCGGAGGCCTTCAACTTGGACTCGATCTCCTTTTTCTGCTCTGGCCCAAAAGGCAGGGTCGGCTCGCTCATCCCCTGATAGGGGTCGAAGATATGGTCGAAATTGATGCCGTTGCGGAGGTCCGGTCCCGTTTCGGCGGCTGGGGCCTGGATGCCCATGGCGGCCATGCCAGCCAGCAGCGCAGCGCCTAAAATACCGTTCGGTTTCATCGGTATCCTTTGAGAGTGACCACCCGATTTTCAAGCCGCGCCTTTTCAGCCGCGAACACGATGCGGTGCGTTTTAAGGGACTCTTGGGCGTTGGTCATGACCAGCGAGGGATCATTTTTTTGGATCGCGCGCAGCCAGTTCTGCACCACGCGGTCATCGCCGCCACCGTGGCCACCCTCTTCAGCCGGGACTGGGATGCTCTCGCTTCCGGAGCCGCTGAAGCGCTTGAGCAGCAACTTGTCGCCGTCGGCAAGGCCGCCTTCCTCGAATTCGATCTCCCCTTCCGTGCCATGCACCCGGATCTTGCGGCCGGGATTTTGGGTGAATCCGGTCATGGTGAAGGTCGCGGTCAGTCCCCCCACGTATTCCAGGATGACCACCTGATGGTCCACCACGTCGTTGTCCGCCAGATAGACGCAGCGGCCATACGGCCCTCTGCGCAAAGCCTCCATGCGCGCCTCAGGGCTGTCCTTGACGTCCGGGGGCAGCGGACTGATCCAAACCGGCAGCTGGCCCGCGTAGAGGCGTTTAGCGGAAAAGGCGCAACTTTCCTCCACCGCGCAGCCATCCATGCAATAGGGCGTGCTGCCTTGCGGAGCATTTTCTTTTTTGAAATGCGAGAGCGAGCCAAAGGA
>JAZKAF010000114.1:0-5466 GCA_040389285.1 candidate division FCPU426 bacterium | reverse complement strand
CGAGCACCAGGATGTCCAGATCGCGCGCCAACTGATGGCGTCGCTGAAAACCGTCGTCCAGGATCGCTTGATCACACCCTGCGGCACGGGCTTGCTGGGCCAGGGCGAGGCGGTCGGCGCCCACAAAAACACGGACTCCGGGCAGGGCCTGGCGCAGCATCTGGGGCTCGTCCCCACCGTAGCCCCGGGTCAGGATCGCCGGGCGATGTCCCTTGCGCAAGTAATGGGCCGCGATGGCCATGACCAAAGGGGTCTTGCCTGCCCCTCCCACACTTAAGTTCCCCACCGAGACCACGCTGAGGCCTACGACTTTTTGTCCCGGCCCAAGACGCAATAGCCGTGAGGCCAGTCCATACACGTAAGAAAACGGCAGCAACAAAGACCATGCCAGGCCTTGGGACGCGATCAGGCTTTCCCAGCCCTGTTCAATCTTCCGGATCAAGGCTCGATCCAAATTCGCTATGCTTCAAGGCGGCATAGGCGCTCTTGGCCCGCCAATCCCGTTCGTCATGCCGCAGTTTTTCAAGCACCGCCAATTTCCAGGCTAGATCCGCGTTGCGCCTCGCCGCTCCTGAAAAACGCTTCATCGCCAAGAGCCCAGCTTTGCCCATGGCCGCTCGTTCGACCCGGCTCTTCAAGATCCTGCGGCTGGTCTCGGCAAGGTCTGAAGCGTCGATCTGCAGCGCGGCCCCGCCCTCGAGCAAGGCAGCCGCTGGCTCGGAAAAATGCTCCATATGCGGGCCGAAGAGCACGGGCAGGCCCTGGGCCGAGGCCTCCAAGGGATTTTGACCGCCATAGGGCCCCCAACTGCCTCCGATCCAGGCCAGCTGTCCCAGGCTATAAGCGCCAGCCAGCTCACCCAGGCTATCCAAAAGGATCAGGTCTGCGGCGCCGATCCCACCCTGGCTGCGGCGCGACACTTGGAAGCCCTGGGCTTTTGCCAAAGACTCCAGCTCGGCCACGCGATGGATGTGCCTGGGGGCTAATAATAGTTTGAGCGTGGGCAGGCTGTTTTTGATCCTTTCAAAAGCCTGCAGCATCAGGATCTCTTCGCCAGGACGCGTGCTACCTGCCACGATCAAGGGCGCGTTCTCCTTCAGTCCCAGGGCGCTGCGCAGCTCTCCAGCGTTCTCAGCGGCGGCCTGGGCCTCATCCATGATGTCGAACTTCGTGTTGCCCGTGACCCTGACCCGCGACGCCTTCGCTCCCAGGGCCCGGATCCGCTCGGCACTGGCCTCGTCTTGCATGGACAACACATCGAAACAGAGCAACGCATCTTTGAACAGCGGTCGGAGCCAAAGGTAGCGGCCAAAACTTTTTTCGCTGACACGGCCATTGGCCAGCATGACCTGGGCCCCGTGTTCTTTGAGCTCGTGCAAAAAATTCGGCCAAAATTCGGTCTCCGCCACCAGGACAAAACGAGGGTCAAAACGGCGGATCCAGGGCCGCAACATCCAGGGAAGATCGAGCGGCAGAATCAGGGTGGCCACGGCCTCAGGAAATAGCTTCCGGGCCTGTTCTTGGCCGGCTGGCGTGGTGCAAGTGATCACCAGCGGCACGTTCTCAAGCTTCTTGGTCAGCAACTTGAGAACAGGCGCGATGGCATTGACCTCCCCAAGGCTGGCAGCGTGCACCCAAAGGCTTCCCTGCCCCACCAGGGCCAGGCGGCCCTGTTCGCGCGGAAGAAGTCCCAGACGCTGGCCCAATCCTTTGCGGCCGCGCGGCCAAAGCCATAGCAAGGGCAGGACCAAGGGTCCCAGCAGCACGAAAAGGGCGCTGACCAAGGCTGTGTAAAGACGACGCATCATTTTTCAGGGGTCCGGAAAGATCTCATAGTTGATCCCTAGCAAGACGGTATTCGTAATGTTTCGCGCCTCGAGCGGCACTTTGACCCCGCACTGCAACGACAGGTCACCCGGCAGGTTGATGGCGAGCTGAGGGATCAGCCAGGTTTGGCCCGTCAAGCCATCTCGATAAAATTCGACCCCCGGACGAAGGGTCCAGGCAAGGTAAGGAGCTCTATAACCATAGCGAATATCCGTACCGACCACAGTTCCACCCTGGCTCTCATCCCAGACCAGGCCTAAGTTCAGCGAAAAATCTTGGTTTGCCCGCTCGCGTCCAAAAACCAGGCCGGCAAAACTTTGGGTGTCTTGGTCCCCCTCGTTCGATAGGCCAAAATACATAGAATGGGGTGCCCAGGACCAGCGCCTTAAGGTACGGAAATCCATGCGGACCTCGCCCCGGGTCGCGGGCGCGGCTGCTAGACCTGGGAAACATTCAAAGTCCGCCATCCCTTGGAGCTTGAACAGTTCGAACCCGTACTGCAATTGTAGCCCCACGGCCCTCTGACCATCCAGCGGAGCGTATCCCAGCAACCCTAGATTCAGTTCGCGGTAAGGCACTAGGTCATCCGGACGGGTTCCATCGCTCCAATTCAAGGAGGAAGCCCTGGCCAGCATCGGCGCCAGCAATAAAAGTAATACCCATACCTTTTTCACAGGAGTGCCAGAGCCGCCTTGGCTGCGCGGGCAGATACCCCAGGACGGCCAAGGCTTTTCAGGCCAGGAGCCAGGGCCTTTACTTGAGCCTCGCCGCGCTGGGGACGCGCCAGAAAATCCAGGGCTTCCAAAGCCAAAACCTTCGGATCCAGCTGCTGGACAAATTCCGGCACGATCCGTTTTCCAGCCACCACATTGGCCAGGCCAATGGAGTGGATCTTGACCAGGCGTTTTCCCACGAAGTAGGTCAGTGGGTTCAGGCGATAGAGGATGACAAAGGGCACTTTGAGCATCGCTGTCTCCAGCGTGGCGGTGCCGGAGGCGACGAAAGAAAAGTCGCAGGCCGCGCGAACGCCGTAAGCCTCTCCCGCTTTCTCGCTTTCAAAGATCTGGCAGTCCGTCCCAAGTCCCTGAAAAAGCTCCTGAGGCAGCTGGGGGGCCTTGATCAGCACGAACTTCAGGTCCTTCCGCTGCGTCGCCATTTTGCGGGCGGCTTCCAGCATCACAGGCAGTAAGTGGCGGATCTCCTGTTCGCGACTGCCAGGAAGCAGACCGACCAGTTTTTGATCTGCAGCGACGCCCAGCTTTTTTCGCCAAGCCGCCCGGGTCTGCGAGGGCTTGACCTGGTCGACCAGGGGATTGCCCACAAAATCGCAGTCCAAGCCAGCCTTTAGGTAGAGTTCCCTTTCAAAGGGAAAAGTGACCAGCATCTTGTCCAGGATCCGGGCCATGGTGGGGATGCGCGAGGCTTTCCAGGCCCAAACCTGGGGGCTGATGTAATAGCAGATCTTGACGTTGCCGAGTTTATGCGCGGCAGCCGCCAGGCGCAGGTTAAAGCCGGGATAGTCGATCAGGATGAGCAGGTCCGGCTTTTCGTTTCGGATCAGACCCAAGGCCATGCCAAAGGCCCTACGGAAAAATCCGAGATGTTTCAGGACTTCCACGAAACCGATGACCGAGTTCTTGGCCAAATCCAGGTGCAGCCGCATGCCGGCGCGCCGCATCTGCTCGCCTCCGAGTCCGAAGATCTCGGCATCGGGCGCGGCCTTTTTTAGCTCCCGGATCAGGCCAGCGCCATGGTGGTCTCCTGAGGCTTCGCCAGCCACCAGCATGATCCTCGGCCCTTTCTTCACCCCAGCACTTCTTTGCGATGAGCCTCGATCTGGCGCTGGATCTCTAGGCCAAGGGCCACGGCTTCGCGTCCCTGGGCCCCGGAAACCGCAGGCTCGGTCCCACTGCGGACGGATCCCACAAAAGACTCGAGCTCGAGCTTCAACTGCTCTTCGTCCTTGATCTTTAAAGTCTCGATAGCCACCATGCGCGAGAGCCCGATCAAGGATCCGGCTTGGCTGGGGTCGGCTCCCTCCTTCAGGCGGTAGACCTTCACCTGCTTGGCAAGGTAGTCCACGGACAGATAGGCGTCCGAAGAAAAGATGCGGATCTTGCGCTCTTTTTTGGTGGTGACACGGCTGGCCGTCAGGTTGGCCACGCAGCCTCCCTCAAAATCCAGGCGCACATTGGCGATGTCTTCGCTAGCGGACAGCACCGGCACGCCCACGGCCTGCACCTGGCGCACTTTCCGCCCCACCAGCTCCAGCACGATGTCGATGTCATGGATCATCAGCTCGAGGACCACGCCGATGTCGGTGTTACGCGGGCTGTAGGGGCCCAGGCGGTGCGCTTCAATGAAAAGCGGGACGCAGTGGAGCTTGCGTATGGCGAGAATGGCCGGATTGAAGCGCTCGATATGCCCGACCTGCAGCAGGGCTTTGCCCTGGCGCGCCGCTTCCAAAAGGCCGTCCGCCTCGGCTAAGTCGATGGTCATGGGCTTTTCCAGCAGGCAGTGCACCCCGGCCTTTAGGAATAGACTCCCCACCCTAAAATGTTCGAAGGTCGGCACCACGACCGAGACGGCTTCCACTTTCCCAAGCAGTTCCTCAGGCCTGCTAAAGGCCGCGCATTTGAACTTGCGGGCCATGTCGCGGGCCCGTTCCGGATCGCTGTCCACCACGCCCACCAGTTCCACCCCGGGGAGCTCCGCGTAGATGCGCGCGTGATGCTGGCCCAGGTTGCCGACCCCCACCACGCCGACGCGGATCATGCTTCCTCCACTTTATAGGGATCCAATTCCGGGATCGGAGCCTTTAAAAGGGCCTCCACGCTGAGCCCTTCTTCGCTCCAGGTCTGGCTTTGCACGGAAAGCGCCTCGAAATGCCTGGATACCAGGCCGGCCTTGTCCGGCGGGAAAAAATATTTTTGCTCGCGCAGGCCTTTTTCGCTCCACTGCAAAATGGCAGCGCAAAGCGTCTCGAGCCCCTGGCCCTCCAGAGCCGAGATCTGCAGAGCCTCTGGCCACTCGCGGCGCAGCGCCTCGCTGGCTTCAGCGCTCAGCAGATCCGCTTTATTGAAGACCAGCATGCTGTCGCGTTCGGCCAGGGGCTTCATGCCCTGGGCCTTGAGGATCTCTTCCAAGACCTGGTCCACGGTCTCCAAATGCCGCCTGAAATCCGCGCTGCCGCAGTCCTGGACCCGGATGATCAGGTCGGCATGGGCGATCTCTTCCAGCGTGGACTTGAAGGCCGCCACCAAGGCGTGAGGCAGCTTGCGGATGAATCCCACCGTGTCAGAGATCAGCACGGTCATGGTGCCGGCCTTGGCGGGGAGCGTCAGCGGGCGCACGGTCGGATCCAGGGTGGCGAAAAGCCGGTCTTCGACCGGCACGGCGCCTTCGGTCAAGACGTTGAAAAGCGAGGATTTGCCGGCGTTGGTATAGCCTGCCAGGGCCACGGAATAGGCCCGGCCCTTTTTGCGATGGTCGCGGTGCAGGCTGCGGGTGCGAGCGACAGCCTCGATCTCCTTGGACAAATAGCTGATGCGGTCGCGCAAACGGCGCCGGTCGGTTTCCAGCTTGGTCTCACCCGGACCGCGGGTGCCGATGCCGCCGCCCAGCCGGGAAAGGGCATCG
>JAZKAF010000113.1:19182-19519 GCA_040389285.1 candidate division FCPU426 bacterium | reverse complement strand
CCCTCCCACCAGCGGATAGATCCCGTTGGTGGGAGGATTTGAGGTCAAGGTGTCGATGCCGGTCCCATCGCCGGGGCCTACGTAGAGGGTCGCGTTGGAACTGGAAAAGCCGTTGCGCCAATTTCCAGGAGGATAATTAATGCCTCCGGTAGCCCCGTCGTCGTCCGACCAAACGCTGGTGTTGGAAGCCGTGGTGCCGTCGAAATAGCAGAAGCTGTTGTCCGAATACTTGACCGTTACCAAATACCAAAGGGCTGAGAAATTCTTCTTGGAATCCGTGACCTGGAACACGATATCGCCGCCCTGGCCCAGGGCGCTGTAGATGTTCACGGTCACA
>JAZKAF010000113.1:0-19172 GCA_040389285.1 candidate division FCPU426 bacterium | reverse complement strand
AACTCCGGTGAATTGTCTACAAGGGAGGGTTTGATGATGATGAGAATGATGAGAATGATGAGAATGAGAAAGAGGAGGAGAATTAGAATGATGATTCACACCACTATTTTTTGATTTTGATGTGTTTGGTGGGAGAGGGGGTGATGGTCACGCCATTGACCCAGGCCGTGCCAACGTCGTCCATGCTCCAGGAGAGCTGGGCGTCGATGATGCTTTTGCAAGCGGTTCCATGCACGGCGGCAGGGACCATGAGCCCAAAGATCGCAAGGAGGGTGAGGAGAAAAAAGGGTCTTCGCATGCTCATTGGGACACTAGAGCCGCGCTCCAGGGCCCAAAACCCTCAGGTTCCGTGCATATGAAAATGATTTCATAGTTTTAAACCCCAATGGGCCCAAAAATTTTCAGGTTTTCCCAGGCTCGAAAATCAGAAAAAGATAGATTTAATAGCCACTTTCGAATAGGATTCTAAGGAATCATCAAGGCAAAAACAAGGGGATTTGTGACGACATACCATATGATGAAACAAAACCATGAATAGCGGGTCGCAGCTAGGCAATTTAAGGCGTTTCGCCCTCTTTGCCTCCTTTTTTTCGGCCTTCAGCGCCCTGGTTTACCAGTCGCTTTGGCTGCGAAGTTTCGGCCTGGCTTTCGGCGGCACCACCGCCTCGATCAGCCTGGTCCTGGCCGTGTTCATGGCCGGCCTTGCCCTGGGCAGCGCCTGGGCTAGGCGGCTGGCATCCCAGTCACCCTTAAAAACCTATGCCCTGGCCGAAGCCGGCATGGGCCTCTCGGCCATCGCGGCCCAGTTCCTGCTGGGATCATTGCCCGGGGCTTTGAGCGCCTTGTCCGCGCCCTGGAACCTGTCCCCGGCGAACGATGTCGTGGTCAAGGCCCTGCTTGCCGCCGTGGTCGTCCTGCCCTGCGCTGTTTGCAGCGGGCTGACCCTGCCTTTACTGATGGACGCCCTGGATCGCGGCGGCGAGAACGAGCACCGCGGCTTTGGCCGCCTCTACGCCTGGAACACTTTTGGCGCGGCCCTGGGCGCGCTGGCCGCGGTCTTTTTCCTGATCCCCGCCTTTGGCGTGCTGGGCGCGGCCGTTGCCGCCGCCTTCTTCAACTTAAGCCTCGCCGTCGTGGCCGCGTCCCTGGCCAAGCGCCTCGCGCTTCCAGCCCCGGCGATAAAAAATCCCGAGACCCAAGAAAAGGGGCGCAGCCAGTCCGCCTTGCTGCGCTTTGGCCTGGCCGCCGCGGCCAGCGGCGCCATCGCCTTGGTCCTGGAAGTGCTTTGGACCCGCAGCTTGGCCCTGCTGCTGGGCTCTTCGGTCTACGCCTTCGCCCTCATGCTGGCCGCCACCCTGCTGGGCATCGCCTTGGGCGGCGCGCTCTACGCCCGCCGGCAAGAAAATTTAAAACGCCCGCTCGAGACCCTGGCTTTAGGCTACGCCCTCCTCGCGCTCGCCATCCTGGCCAGCGCCTATGCCATGGGCTGGATCCCGGACCTCTTCTTCGCTTACATGCGCCACGTGCGTCCTTCCTTCGCGCTGTACCAGGGCTTCGGCTTTGTGCTGGCCTTGCTCTGCCTGGCGCCAGTGGCCGCGCTATCCGGTTTTCTTTTTCCGCTTCTCCTGCGCCTTTCGCGGGGCGAAGGCGGACGCCGTGACAGCGGAGCGCTTTACGTTTACAACACCCTGGGCTGCATCGCGGGCGCCCTGCTGGCCGGGCTCTGGATGATCCCCAAAGCCGGATTGCAGGCCAATTATTCGCTGGCAGCCGGGGCAGCCGCCATGCTAGCTGCGTATTTGTGGCCCAAGCCGAAGCTATGGCGCCTAGGCGCCGCCGTGCTGGCCCTGGCCCTGGGCGTGCTGGGCGCCCTAACGCTGCGTCCCTGGAACGCCTTGGTCGTCAGCAGCGGCGTCTTCCACAGCGGCATCATCCTGGCGCCCCAGACCCCGGCAGGCGTCTCCTTCCGCGACACGCTGCTGAAAAAGCTGAGCCTGGAATATTACCGCGAAGGCGCCGAAGCCGTGGTCGCGGTGCGCCGGGACCCGGAGGAGAACGACCTTTCCCTGGTGGTCAACGGCAAGGTGGATGCCAGCATCCAGGGCGACGTGATCACCCAGACCCTGCTGGCGCAGCTGCCGCTCTGCTTGAAGCCCGACGCGCAGGAGCTGCTGGTCATCGGCTGGGGCAGCGGCTGCACTGTGGGATCCGCAGCGGCCCATCCCCTGACGCGGATCGACTGCGTGGAGATCGAGCCGGCCGTGGCTCGCACCGCCTCCTTGTTCCAGAAGATCAACTCGCACAAATGGGCGCCGCTGGACCCCTCGTTCCCGCCCATCTGGATGGATCCCCGCCTGACGCTGCGCTATGCCGACGCGCGCCAGGACTTATTACGCCGCGATAAGCGCTACGACGTCATCATCTCCGAGCCATCCAATCCCTGGATCAGCGGGGTCTCCAACCTCTTCACCCTGGACTTTTACCAGCTGGCCCGCCGCCGCCTGAACAAGGGCGGGCTCTTCTGCCAGTGGTTCCATCTTTACAGCATGAGCCAGGAAGACATGCGCCGCCAGCTGCGCACTTTCGCCGCGGTGTTCCCCAAGACCTCGCTGTGGATCGCCCCGGAAAAGCCGGGCAACCGGGGCGTCACCGGCGACATCATCCTGCTGGGCAGCGAAGCGGAGCCGGACCTGGAGTCTGAAGCCGTGATCAAGCGCATCGAAGACCCCCTGGTCGCAGGCGACCTGATGCGGGCCGACTGCTGCGGCGCGATCGAGGATCCCGCCAAACCCCTCAAGCGCGACCGTTGGTGGCTTTATTCCCTGCGCCTGCTGGGCGACGCGGACCTGCGCCGCTACGCCGGAGCCGGGGACCTGAACAGCGACGACCGTCCGCTCCTTGAATTTTCGGCGCCGCGTTCGCTGTACCGCGACCAGCAGGCCAGCGCCATCGCCAACATGGAACTGCTGCGCGCCATGGAAATGGCCTCGCAAGACCTGGTCCCGCCGCTAAGGTCTCTGCCCCTAGCTCAGGTGATGGTCCGTTTGGGCGAGCATTACAGCCAGCGCAACCTATTCCGAAAGGCCATCGCGGCCCTGACCAAAGCCGAGGAGGCCGGGGTGAAGGACCCCAACTTGGACTTGAACTTAGGCTATGCTTACTTTTTCACAGGCCAAGGAGACCAGGCAAAAGCCAGGTTTCAAAAGGCTTTTCCAGCGCTTCCAACGGCTTACACGGCATTTTTAAAGCAAGGGGGAACGTATTTGAAGAGTCATCGGCCGGATATGGCGCTCAGATTTTTTGAAATGGCCCTGCGCATCCGTCCCACGGACGCGGAAGCCCATTTTGGAAGAGGGGTCTCACTGGCTCAAAGCGGCAGGCGTCCCGAAGCCCTGGCCGAGATGCGCGAGACGCTTCGCCTGAACCCGAACTTGGAACCAGCCCAGCGCGCCTTGCGCGACTTGGCGGCCATGGGTCAGGGGCAGTAGCTGGCGTAGATGGCCCAACGCTGCAGGTCGTGGCCCCAGAGCGCCGGATAGGGGTTGGGTGGAGTGCCGGGTGATTCAGGCACCGTACTGGCCGCGGCGGGATTGCTCAAGTCGTTCGTGAATGCCACAAAGGTGTCGTCCGAGCCGCTGTCCTGCCGGGTGAAAGCTAGATAGTAATAACCCGGGCTCAGGCAGACCTGGGCCAGTAACGGCTGGGTGTTCCATTGGTCGCCCACGGGCGTGAAGATCGCGGTCGAAGCCAGCAAGGTGCTGGGCGCGCTGCCATTGTCCCGGTACACCGCCATCTGCATGTTCCCGAAGTAGGTCCCGCCCACCGAGGCTCCCCCCACGTAGATCGACAGATCCGAGATCTCTCCGCCGCTGCTGAAATGAAAGCGCGCGGACTCGATGTATCCGGCAAAGTAGTTCCAGGAAGCCGTGGCCGGATTAAAGCCGACCGGATCGAAGCCAAAGGTCCCACTGGGGCTGCCACAGCTCCCGCAGGGCGTGGGCACCGACGTCGCCGTGGGGATCACCGTCGGTGTTGGGATCACAGCCGGGATCTCGAAGTAGATGTCATCCAAATAGATGTTGATGGCCGTGACCGAGGGCAGGATCTGGATCTCGAACTGCTTGACCGCCTGGAGGTCCTGGCGGTTGTTGTCCTGGGTCAGGCAGTCGGGGCTGCAGTCCGGGTTGTTGGTCTCTTCACTGAAATCCGTGAGCAATAACTTGAGGTCCTGCCATGACCCCACAGCCGTGTAGTTCTGGGTGGTCGAGACCCAGTTCTCCTTGTCCCCACCGTTCTCGCTCCCCTCTTTCCAGCGCACGGTGTAGCTGAAGGGCTGGTCCGCGCGTATGGAATAATCCAAAAAGATGGCCCCGCCCGCGTCGATGATGCCAGCCGCGTTGAAATAATTGGACTGGAAATTAGTGCCCGCGCCGTAGCCCTGGGAAGTCACCAGCAGGGCGTTGCAGCGGCTGCCGGACCTGGGCGAAGTGCCGCTGACCCCCTGGCTTTCCGTGGATCCGTTGCCCGCGTCCCCCCAGGTGCCGGACTTCAAAAGTGCTCCAGCTTCGAAATCCTCGAACAAGATCTTCACCGTGGTACGCCCCTTGCGTTGGATCACGGACTTGGGATCATAAGCGTTGCTGCGCTGAGGCTGATCCAGCCAGAGCGGGAACGCGGCCAGACCGCCCGCGAACAGCAGGCCTAGCAACAGGAATAACCCGCGTTTTTTGCCGTGCATCATCCTTCCCTCCCGCTTGATACCCATCCTAACGGTCCCTTACCTTGCTAAAGCGCGCATTGCGGCTGTCGACCCCGTTCTCAGACCGGGCCCGTATTTCGTAGCTGTAGTTTCCCGCAGGCAGGGCCAGGCCCTTGTCATCCAAGCCGTTGAAGAAAAGCTGGCCCTTGCCCGGCCTGAAGCTGCCCGCCTCCATGCCGCGCACCAGCTTGCCCGCGCTGTCAAAGACGTTGAAGCGCAGGTCGCTGTCCTTATCCACGCAAAAATAAACAAAGGTCCCGCCGCGCTTGAAAGGCTCGGGCGCGTTTTCCAGGCAGCCCAGCTTCAGGGCCGCAGCCGGCCGCGTCAGCAAGGCCGGCTCCTCAGCCTTGGCCAGCGGGGGCCGCGTGGGTTCGGGGGTCGGCGCGACGACCTGGGCCACTTGCACGGGCACAGGCGTCGCGGTTGGCATGGGAGTCGGTGGGCAAAGCCCAGCGTTCAAGACTAATATCGCCGGCTTGGAGCCCACGGCTGGCTGGCCAGGTTGGCGAATGCCCGCGGCCAGCGGCACGCTGACGCAGCGGCCGTCTTCCACGCTCGCCGTGAAGTACGGCGCCATCTTCTGGGGCAGGAAATAGCGGATCACCACGCTGACCGAGGCCAGCAAGTCGCTGTTCTTGGCGCGGCGCTGGCGCGACATCACTTTGACGCGCAGAGCCTCCAGGTCGCCCCAGGTCCAACGTCGGTCTTCACTGGCATCGTAGTAACCGTCCACCCAGTAAAAGTCGCCCGAGGTCCTGCTCACCATCACGTCCTTTTTCAAAAAGTCGTTCAAAGAACCGTCCACGGAATAGTTCAGATAGATGGGGTCGGTCTCTGAAGTGTGGTAACTATCGCGGCCGCTCAAACGCATCTGGCTATGGAAGATCACGCCTAATATCTCGGCGCCCGCGGGCACGCCCAAAGGCGGCTGCATGCCGAACCAGCCCGGGTTGCCGGGATTGAACTTGGCCCCGTCCGCGAAGATGGCCGCGGGTGTGTTCAACTGGCGCCGCACTTTGCCTGCCTTGGGAGGGCCCAGGGCCTTCTGCGGCTGGGTCCATCCGGGAGCCTGCAATAAAGTGGAGGCGCTAAGAGTCAAGTAGCCCACGCCCGAGTCAGCCAAACTGAAATCCCAGAAAATAGCCGAGCTTTTGGGGTCCATGTAGCCGCCCTTGGACAGCGAGATCACCTTCAGGCCGGGCGGCACGCGGGCAAAGACCTGGAAGCGCTCGAAATAGGTGGCGTCCTTGCCCGGGATCAGGCGCAGCGAGATGTTCTGGCCTTTCGTGGCTTTGGGCGGATTCACCACCACGCTCACCTGGGCCGGGGTGTTCGGGAACTTGAAATGGCTGCGTAATAAGTTATGGTCGTGGCCGTTAGAGCGGGCCGAGGCGATGTGCGAGATGTAGGGCACGCAGCCGGTGGATCCTAGAAATCCAAAGGCTGAGTCAGGCAGGCAGGGCCAGCGCACGAACTGGTTGTCCTTGGTCAGGTTGCCTTCAATGGCCGTGGGCCAGGCCGCGTCATCATAGCCCGGTAAAAACCAGCCTTCCGGGTCTTTTTGGTCCGGGCGCAGGTGCTTGAAGCGGGTGACGCCCGGTTCGCTCCATATCACCACCGGGTCGCCATTGGAATGGTGCACGGTCAGGCGATAGGCCACGCCCATGTGCCCGCCTTCGGTGTCGAAGTTCTCCACAGCCAGCACGTTGTCGCCGTTCATGTTGAACAAATAGATCGGCAGGCTCCCGTCCGAAGTGGACAGGGTCGTGAAGTCGGCCCACACAAACTCGCTCTTGTGCAGCAAGACCTTGCCGTTCAAATAAAAGCCCACCTCATCATCGCCGCTGTATTCCAGCACCGCCGAGGTGACGTAAGCCCTGGCGGTCCCGGCCAAGCCCAGGGCCAGGGCGCCAAGCATCGCGAAGCGCCTTAGCACGGCCTTGCCAAAGAAGCGGGCGCGTAGCTGATAGGCGGATCTTCCTTCATTTTCTTTTTTTTGAACTCCTCCGGAGTCTCCAACCTTACCCAACGGGCGCAACCCGAGCCCAGACAAAGGACCAATCCCAACACTAAGATCCAAGCAGATCGCTTCATCACCTCACCTCAATGGCGTTGATCTCTGCGTTGTCCGCGGAAGCCGTCAACACGATATTCAGGGTCCCGTCGCTGACCGTGGCGATGGTGTTGACGGCGTAAGCCGTTTTGGGGCCGGCCACAGCGAAGACGTCCAGGCCGCTGACCACTGTCACGCCCTCCACCACCACGTCAAAGACCCGTTTGCCGGACGCGGTCCAATAGCCCTCGCTGAACCAGAGCGTCACATTGTAGGACCCGGCTGGAACGTCGACGTCGTATTCCAGGGTCGAGGCGTAGCGCTCCTTGTAAAACAAGGGCTGGTCATTGGTGTTCAAGATCGGCGGACCGCCCGGACCGCCGACGCTAGTGGTTCCCACGTAGCCCCACGAGTTTCCAGAGTAAGGCTGGTCCGCAGACCAGTGCGCGCTGCAATAACCCGTGTAGGCGTTGTCTCCGCAGTTAATGCGCCGCACCGCCGGCGGGGCGCAAGGCGTGAGCGTGGGCGCGATCAGCATCGAGTTCACGGGCGCGAGCTGGCTTCCACAGCCGATCCAGCTGCCTAAGGCCGCGCATCCTAAAAAACAAAGTATCAGGTATCGCATGGATCCCCCTAAAAGACGAAGCTGAGCTGGAAAAATCCTTGGTCCGCGGCGTACCAATCCGGAATGCCGTTGGTCAGATGCAGCGAGTCTTCAAAAAAGATCGAGGAATAATTGATCCGCACATTGACGTCGTCGCCCAGCATCCATTTTATGCCGATGCCTCCGATGTCGTAAGCCTGGTTCACGGCCATATAGCCAAAGGCAAACAGTGTTGGATCCGCGCTGCCAAGGTAGGGGATAGTGCCGTTGTAGTCCAAATGCCGGCCTCCCACGGAAAGAACCAGATTTTTCATGGCTTTCCAATCCGCCCCCAGATCCAGCAGGGCCGAGGAAAAAGCCACCTTGTCTCCGTCGCGCATATCACCAGCGCTGAAACCCAGGTTAAAGCTAAGGGGCCAGGCGATCAGAGGCTCCAGGTCAAAGACCGTGCCCGCGCGCCAGGCCGTGTAGTGCAGCAACGCGCTGCCATGGCTGGGCGATTTTTCATTGGCCATGTCCGCCATGGCCATCAGCTTCCAAGACTCGCGCAATAGCGTGAAATTGGCGTCCAGTCTGGCACCCTGTCGATTGGGTGTGGCAAGCCCATAGGGCGAGATGGCATTCATACGCAGGTCATAGGGCACTTGAAATACGCTGTATGTCCCGCCCTGTTTCACCTGGGGTGGGACTATGTTGGCGTTAAAATGGCTTTCCGGAGGTTCGGGTACGCCGATGCCTCCGTATTGCGGACCGATGGCTGTGGTGTTGGGGCGATAAAGGCTGTTCTCAGTTAGGAAGGGTCCCAAAGGCAGGTATTCGGCGTCCTGGGTCCTGCCCTGGGCCGGCGTGGAAAAGAATCCCGCGCTCACGTCGCGGGCGCTAAGGCTGAGGCCGAACGCATCCCCTTTGATCCCGACGCTAAGGCTGGCCGCAGTGCCAGTCAGATAGTCGGTGTTGCCGTCAAATGCCAGGTTGGGATTGGCGTAAAGGCTCTGCGCCAGTTCCACCCGCCCTTCCAATCCCATAGGCCCCTTCTTGTAGCTGGCCTCCAAGCTATTAACCTGGGCATCAAAACCCCGCACTCGCTGGCCAGCGAGGGTTCCGGCGGTATACGTGACATAAGTCGTGTCCATGGCGTCCCGCACCATAGTGCCGACATAGCCGGCCTTGAAATTTCCCAGGGGCAAACTCAAGCGCCAGGCCCCGAAAAAAGTCTCATAGGCTGAGCTAAAGGCCTGGCCGTTGGGGTCGTCGTTACCCAAGGCAGCTGTATTTCCGCGCACATAGACTGCCTCACCCGGGACCCCAAAATTAAAGAGAACGCCTTCCAGATCCAGGCGTTGGGTGTCCATGACCACCAAGTCCGTGATCAGGCGCACTCCGCGCATGCGAATGGCATCGGGCTTCAAACGCAGCTGGTCGCGCAGTTCCTGGCGGCGGCTGCGGAAAGGCTCGGGCTCAAAGGGCTGCTCATCCTCGTTGCGCCAAAGCGTGAAAGGCGTCATCTTGGCGTCCAGATCCCCGGCCTGGAACACGATCGGCGTGCGCACTTCGATGTTGATGGAATTCACGGCCGCGATGCAGGTGCTGCAGCTGTACATATCCGCCAGCACCCGCTGCACGAAATACTCCACCTCGCCCGAAAAAATGCCGCGCTGCGCGGAAAGCTGCAGCTGGCTGCGCAGGATCCCATGCATGTAATGCAGGGTGTTCCCGCCAGACATCAGCGGGCCCGTGAGCAGCATCGAATCAAAGACGTTCTCCACGCTGCCGTGGATCTTCAGGCCGTCCTTGGGCTGCAGCTTGTCCAGGCGCTCCTGCAACTCCCTGGCCCGCAATTTCAGGGCCACCAATTCGTCTTCCAACTGCTTCTGCGAAAAACCCATGGCGCGCAGCTCGTCGCGGTATTTCTGAAGCAAGGAATAAAGCGCGTCATAGTCTTCCAGCTTCCAGTCGCCTTTGGGCGATTCACTCGCGGCATCGCCCCCCAGCTCGGCCAGGGCTAGCATCAGCTCGCCTTGGTTGGCCCCTTGTTCCGGCAAGCCGTTGCCACCGAAGCGGCTGCGCAGATCCTGCAAGGCCTGGTAATCCGCCGCGGTCGGCTCCATCCAAGCGTCCAAGGCTGCACGCCCGGGTGGGGCGGCCAAGAATACTAAGGCCATGGCCATCATGATTTTTTTCAGCATCGCATCCTCATGCTTCAGTAATTGACGCCCGTCCCGATCGACCAGCTCCAAGCGTTGTAGCTGCGCTCCCCAAAATACGAGTCGTCAAACTCGTAGCGGTCCGCGTTCACGTAAAGCCACATCCCCGAGAGCACCTCGTCCATTTTGAAATCCATGCCCACGCCGCCGTAGCGGACGGCCCAGCGCACCGGAAAAAGGCTCTGCTCCGTCAGCCAGGTCTCGTAGCCTAAGATGGCGCGGAAATCCACGTCCTGGCTCAGGCCCCAACGCAGGGTGGCGTCACTGGACATCTGGCCCAGTAAATGCTCGTCCGTCAGCATGGCCAAGCCGCCCCCTTCGCTCAAGTCCCGGATCTCGTTGCTGAAAACCAGGTCCGAATGCAGGTCCCGGTTGAAAAGCGGTTTGAAGTCCGCGGCCACGGTGGTTTTCAAGGCGTTGAGCGTCTTGCGGCTGTCTTCACGCGTATTGGCGTCATCCACCCCCTGCTGGCTCAGCAGGATAAAGGTCTGGGTCTCGTGATAGATCAGCTGGCTTAGCTCGTGCCAATAGACCGGCGTGTTGAAAGCGTGGTTCTTGTAATAGGCCCGCGCCAGGGTGGGCTTGGCAAAGGCGTATTGGTTGTTCAGCTCGCCGCCTGGCGGGGCCGTCAGGGCCCTGCCCAGCGTGGCGTAGCTCTGGCCAAAACGGTAGAAAAGCCCGGCGCCGTTGTAGTCCTTGCCCGTCAAAATAAAGTGGCTCTGGATCCAAGGGCCGCTGGGTTCGATCTGCTCGGAATAAGCGTAGTGAAGCCCTAAGGTCAGCCAAAAGGTCTTCAACTCCGCTTTCAAGGCCAGGCGCCGCGAATTGTTAGTCATTCCCTGGGGTTCGCGGATATTGCTCTGGTACGAAAAAGTCCCGCGCCTGCCGCCTTGACGCTCAAAGTCGTCCATCAGCGTGTCCAAAAAAGCCCCAGCCTGGCCATTGGCGCTAAGGCGGGCGTCATTGCCGCCGGCTAAAAAGCGCGGCCCGATCTGCGAGCCTTCCAAGGCCAGGGTCAGATCGCCCAGCGGCAGGGTGGCTAGGGCATAAACGGCCGTGTCCTGAAAACCCTCCACCAAGTCGCTGCGCGTAAAATCGCTGTAGCCTCCCTCGAGCAGCACGGTGCTGCCGTTTTCCAGGGCCATGTCAAAGCCCAGGGCATAGGCGTGATTGCTCTGGGTCAGGGCGTTGGCAAAGCCCGCGCCCTCCAGCTGGGCCCGGTCCGTGTAGGTGTTCACCCAGCTGAAGTAAGGTTTCAGGTCGCTGACCGGGCCGAACTGAAAAGGGCTAAGGTCCAGCCGCCCGGCCATGTCGTAAAGTTTCAGGCTCTGCCAGGTCTCGTAAAACTGGTTGTGCGGCGAAAAAAGGATGTGGGCGTCGTTGAAAGGCCACCACCAGGTGGGTTGGCCCAAACGGCGGAAGTCCCAGAGCTCGGAAGCCGGCCCCACGCCCACTGGCGCCAGTCCCAGGGTCGGGACATCCGAATTGGAGTTGTGAAAGAGCGAAGATTCGGGAATGGACATGCCCGCATAGACCAGCGAGGAAAAATTGAAGCTGTCCCGCTCGCCAAAGCGCACTTGATAATTACCCAGCGACAACGAGGCACCGCTGATGCCGATGATCGTGCGGTTGCCTCCGTAAGGGTAAGGGCTGTCAAAATGCCCTCCCAAGCCGACCGAGAAACCGCCGTCCGGCAAAGTGCCCTTGATATCGGCCTGGATGGAAGCGAAGTGCGTGGCGTCATGGCCCAGATAAAGGCCATGCCCGGCGCCGTCCCGGTAACCGGTGTTGAAACTGACCGAAGCTGAGGGAAAGCTGCCCTTGTCATAGACGTTCTTGAGCATGGTCTCGGTGATCAGATCCAGGCGCTTTTCCATGGCCTCGATGCGGGGCTGTAGTTTTTCCAGCTCAGCCAGATTGGCGGGCCGATGGTCCTTAAATTGCTTGGTTTCAGAAGGAAATTCCCGCCTGAGCTCCTCTTTCAACTCCGCGCTCACGTTATTATCTTCCAGCAAGTCCATGGCAAGGTCGCGGGCCGAAGCCTGGGGCACAGGCCGGCCGTCTTTCAAACGCGGCATCAGCCAGCTCGTGGACTGTGCCGCTTCGGCCGCGCGCTTTAAGGCCGCATAGGGCGAAGTTCCAGAAGCGAACATGTCCGGAAAGCTCATGCCCGCTTCTTGCTCCATTTGGGCGCGCGAGATCTCGCCCGCCGGAGGTGAAGGCAGGGGCTCGTCCGCGTTCAGGCCAGAGACGGCAAGGACAAGAAAAACGAGCAAGGTCCGCTTCACGCGCTCTGCCGCCGTATCAGTTCCATGGGCAAAGTGATCTGCACCTTCTTGCTGGCTTTTTCGTCCAGGCTCGTGATCATCTCCTCCGTGGCGGTCTTGGCGATCTGGTAAAAGGGCTGGCGCAGGGTGGTCAGCTGGTAGTCCTTGTCCGAGGCCTCGGCCCGGTCGTCAAAGCTGATCAGCGAGGGTTTTTTCTTCAGCCCAGCCCCGCGCATAAAATCCATGGCGCCGATGGCCTGCCAGTCTGAGCAGGCCACCACCGCGCTGGGAGGCTGCTTCATGGCTAGCAGCTCGCGCATGCCGCGAAAGCCGCTCTCGCGGTCAAAGCGTCCCTTACGCAGCAACCCGGCGTCCAAGGACAGGCCGCGCCGACGCATCCCGGCGCTGAAGGCCTTTTGCCGCGCCGCGGCGTTGGAGACCAACTGGGCCTCGCCCGCCAGAAAGCCGATGCGCTTGTGCCCCCGCGCCACCAGGTAGTCCAGGGCCATTTCCATGCCGCCGGCCTGGTCCGCGTCGACAAAAGAGAGCTCCTTTTCGTTGTGGCAGAGCAAAATGCTGCGCACCCCATATTCGTTCAGCATCTCCACCAGCATGGGCGCGGGCGCGCGCGGGGCCAGCAAGAGCAGGCCCTCCACCCGCGCGTCGTTCAGCAGCCGGCGGGCGTGGTGCCCGCCGCCTTCGTCCCAGCGGCCGATGAAGTTGGAGATCAAGAGCTGATAGCCCTTGGCCGCGCAGACCTCCACCACGGCCGAAAGGATCTCGCGGTAAAAATAGTCCGCCACGGTGGGGCCGCTCAGCCAGGAGAAAAGCAAGCCCAGGGTCCGGGTGCGCTTGTCGCGCAGGCCCCGGGCCAGCGCGGAAGGATGGTAGCCCAGCTCCTGCACGATCTTCTCGACCTTGCGCTTCTTGTCTTCGCGCACGTAGCCGCGGCCGGTCAGCACCCGCGATACCATCGAGATCGAGACGCCCGCCGCCTTGGCCACGTCGCTGATATTAGGTTTCATTCAGTATGAAATGGATTTCATGTTTCGTTCCTAAAAACCGGGCTCCGTCTCCGGAGCCCGGCTATTGTCCAGCCTGCGTTATTTCTTAGCTGCCGGCCACTTATCCTTAGGCACGTTCTTGTAGACCTCTTCCATCTTTTGGAAGCCATCGGCGATCACGGTCTCATTCAAATTGGCCTTATCCACGGCCATGGGCAGCAAGAGGATGCTGGGCACGTCGCGCTTGCCGTTGGGGATCATGCTGGGATTGCCGGGCAAAGGCTCCTTCTTCGCCATGGCCACCGCCACTTCCGCCGCTTTGTAGGCTTCCGCGGTCAGGGACTTGTAGATGGTCATGTCCTGGGTGCCTTCCACAATGCGCTGGCAAGCCGCCAAGTCCGCGTCCTGTCCCGTGACCAGCACCTTGCCGGCCAGCTTCTGCTCGCCCAGGGCCTGGATGGCGCCACCGGCCGTGCCGTCGTTCGAGGCCAGCACCGCGTCCACCTTGTTGCCAACGCGGGTCAAGATGTTCTCCATGATCTTCAGGGCTTCCACCGGCTGCCAGTCCTTGGCCCATTGCTCGCCCACGATCTTGATGTCGCCGCGGTCCACGTAGGGTTTCAGCACTTCCATCTGGCCCTGGCGCAAGAGCACCGCGTTGTTGTCGGTGGGCGCGCCTTCGATCAGCACATAGCGGCCCTTAGGCCTGCGCTTCACCAGGTATTCTGCCTGCAGCCTTCCCACGCCCACCGGATCGATCGAGACGTACATGTCCAGGTCACTGTCCATGATCATGCGGTCGTAGGCCAGCACCGGCACGTTGGCCTTGTGCGCGGCGTCCACGATGGTGGCCGCGGTCTTACCGTTGTGAGGGATGACCACCAGCACGCTGACGCCCTGGGTGAGCAAGTTGTCGGCCTGCGAGTTCTGCAGCGCGTCGTTGCTGTTGGCCACCTGCACCAGCACCTTGGCGCCCAGCTCGGCGCAGCGCTTGGTGAAAGCGTCGCGGTCGTGCTGCCAGCGTTCGGTCTGCAGGGTGTCCATGGACAGGCCGATCTTGATCTGGCCCTTCGCCCCCTTATTCCCGCATCCCGCGGCGAGCAGCGCGGCTGCCGCAAGCGCTGCCAGCGGCAGCGCCTTTTTGATCGAAAGCATGGTCATCCTCCTGATGGTTGAAAAATTAAGAATGTTGGATCAGTCGTCCTCGCCCTTGCGGATCGACTCGATCTGCTCGGCCAGCAGCTTCATGCGCGCGGGCGCTTTCAAGGCCAGCAGTTTGTTCCACTGCCCCGCGGTCAGGACCAGGGACGAAATGGACGGGACCACCGCGATCTCGACTTCGGCGCGCTGGATCTGGGCCCGCGCCAGCACCTTCTTGGCGCCGTTCAGCCACTCCGCCGGGGCCTGCTTGCCCGCGCTCAGGTAGTCCAAGGCTTCCAGCCCCATCTGCGCGGCGGCGGAAAGGTCCGCCGACTGCGGATAAGCTTCCTGGGCCAGCGGCGCGTTCTTCAAAATGGGCCCCAGGGTCTTGTGGTTGTCCTTCCATATCTGCAGCGAGGCCTTCAGGTCCCCCACGTTGCCCAGCTTCGGCGCGCCCTTCAGCCAGGCGTCCACCGCGATCTGGAATTTCCTGGCGGTCAGGCTTTCCGGCCGCACCGCGTCCACCAGGCGCTGCATCGGCATGGTGCTGACGTAGTCACGGGCGTGGCCGCGGCTGTAGAACTTGGCTGGCTCCAGCGTATCGGCCAGCACCTTGAAGGACTCGGCGCCCTTGGCCCCGACCATGCGCGTCAGCATGGGCAAGTAGTTGCTGCGATGGGTCAGGCCCAGCTCGTCCAAGCGCGCGCTCTCGATCTCCATGCGCCGGTAAAAGTCCTCCACGTCCTTGGTGTCGGCCGGCGACCAAAGACGCTCGGCCACGGCCAGGTTGCGCGGCCAGATGCGCGAGTCAATGGTCTCGGAAGGCGTGAATTCCGACCACATGCACGATTCGCCGCCCAGCACATGCGCTTTCTGCTGCGCGCTCAGGTCGCCGCCCGCGGACATGGGGTCGGTGGCGTAGTGGAAAGCCGCCGTGCGCATGTGGTCCAGGTAGTAGCCATTGGAAAGGATCACGTCGCAGCCGTTCTTGGCCGCTTCAGCCAGGCTCTTGGCGTCGCGCCAGGATTGCACCACGATGTTTTTGGGCAGGTCGGGATGGATGATCTCGTCCCAGCCCATCATCTTCTTGCCCGCGCCGGTCATGATCTTCGAGAGCCGCGCGTTGAAGTGGGCTTGCAGGTCGCCGTTGGTCTTCATGTTATGTTCGTTCATGAAGGCCTGGATGCGCAGGCTGGTATTCCACTGCTTGCCGCTGACTTCGTCACCGCCGATGTGCAGGTATTCGTCCGGGAAAAGGCCGGCCATCTCGCGGATGAAGCCGCCTAAGAATTCGTAGACCTTTTCGTTGGTCGGATCAAAGGTCGGGTCAAAGACGCCCCAGTGGCGCTCGATCGTGTAAGGGCCAGGGCCCGCTGCCAGTTCCGGATAGCCGACCACCCAGCTGGTGCTGTGGCCGGGCATGTCGAATTCCGGCACCACGCGGATGCCGCGTTCGCGCGCGTAGGCGATGATCTCCTTCACCTGCGCCTGGGTGTAGTAGTTCCCGTCCGAACCCTGCTGATGCAGCTTGGGGAATTTCTTGCTCTCCACGCGAAAGCCCTGGTCCTCGCTAAGATGCCAATGCAGCACGTTCATCTTGGCTTCAGCCAGGCCGTCCAGGTTGCGCTTGATCACCTCGGGCGCTTGCCAATGGCGGCAGGCGTCGATCAAAATACCGCGCCAGGGAAAACGCGGTTCGTCGTGGATGGTCACGGCCGCGATGCCGGCCTTTCCGGCGTCGACTTTGACCAGCTGCAGCAAGGTCTCCAGGCCGTGCATCACGCCCAAGGGATTGGGCGCGGAAAGCTTGATCTGGTTACTACTCACCTTAAGGTCATAAGACTCGTCCTCGCGCACGCTCTGCACCGCCGCTCCCGGGTTTTTCCAGGAGATGACCAGCTTCGCGTCGGCCTTGGATGCGGCCAGCGGCTTGGCGAACTTGAGCCCGCTGCGGATCTCCAGGCGCTTGATAAAGCGGGACACGGCCGCGTCCACGCGCGCCTCTTTTTTGCCGGCCAGGGCCACGCTGAATCCAGGGTCCAGGCTCAGTTGGCCGTCCTGCGAAGACATCAGGGCCGGGGCCGGCATCAGGTCGTGGGCCAAGGCCGATCCAGCACCCGCGCCGAGCATGGCTCCAAGCGCCAAGGGCATCAGTTTTTTCATGGAAAATCCTCAAAAAGGTAAGTGAGACAATCTAAAGAATGCGCTGCGAAAAATCAAGAAGGCCCGAGAATGCAGTCCCACCATTTGAAATTAGTCCGGAAAAGTTGCCGAAGGTGGCCTTTGTGCCTACAATAGCTCATCTCTCCCTTAGAGCCTTCCCATGTCAGAATCCCTACTCGACAAGAATACCCGTTTAGGCCCAGTGCATCTTAATGTGGCTGATCTGGACGGGGAGGCCGCATTTTACGAAAACGCCTTAGGTCTAAAAGTGCGGCAGAGCTCCCCAACCGAAGTGGCCTTGGGCGCGGGTGGACGCGAAGATCTGCTGGTCTTGCATCTTTTACCCCAGGCCAGCCATCCTCGAAGACGCTCCGCCGGGCTCTATCATTTTTGTTTGGCGGTCGAGCATCGGAACGAGCTGGGATGGTGGCTAAAACGCTTGTTAGATAAGCAGATTCCGCTACAAGGCCTGGTGGACCACCACATGGCCGAGGCCATTTACCTTGCCGATCCTGAAGGCAATGGCATCGAGCTCAACTGGGACCGGCCGCGCAGCAAATGGAAATCCCCCGAATTCCTGGTCCGCCACGGCAACGGCCCGCTCGACACCGAAGGTCTTTTACAGGAAGCCGAAACCCATCCCATTCAGGAGCTCCCCAGCGACGCCCGGGTCGGCCATATCCACCTTCATGTCGGCGATCTAGGCATTTGCGAGAATTTTTACTGCGCGGTGCTGGGATTGGACAAAATGATGGAGTTCCGCGGCCAGGCCGTCTTCACTTCAGCGGGCGGCTACCACCACCACATCGCCTTCAACATCTGGCATGGCGTGGACGCGCCACCCAGCCCTGAGAACAGTTTAGGGCTGGAGCACTTCACCCTGCAGCTGGCTGGGGCTGAAGAACTGGCCAAGGTGAAAGTCCGGATGCAAGCCGCGGGCGTGGAAATAAAAGAAAGATCCGGAGGCTTGCTGGTCCACGACCCTTCTGGCAACGCCCTCCTGCTCTTGGCCTGAACTCCCCTAACCTTTCAGGAGCCGCTTGACCTCTTTTAAAGATCCCGACTTATTGCAACACGGCCCGATCCCCTTCTGGTTTTGGAACGACCGCCTCGAAGAAAAAGAAATGCGGCGCCAGGTGCGCCTGATGCACGACGGCGGCTTGCGCACTTTCATCATCCACGCGCGTTGGGGCCTGAAGACTCCCTACCTCAGCCGTTTGTGGTGGCGCCAAGTGAAGATCGCCATGGACGAGGCCAAGAAGCGAGGCATGCAGGTCTGGGCCTATGACGAATACAACTATCCTAGCGGCATCTGCGGCTTCAAGGTCTCGGGCCAGCAGCGCTTTCGCGAACGCTATCTTTCAAACACCTCGATCGAAGGCAAGGGCAAGTTGCAGCTCAAGCTGCCTAAAGGCGCTTTGCTCGGCGTCTATGCCTATCCATTCGATCAAGCGCGCCTTGATGTTTCGCGCGCGATCGACTTAGACACCTTAGTCAAACGCGGACGGATTGTCTGGAACGCGCCTGACCAAGGCGTCTGGAAGCTCCACGCATGGGCCATGCGCATCGAGACCTTTGGCGGCTCGGGAAAATACAGCATCAACTATCTGGCTCCGGAACCCACCCGCGAATTCATCCGCCTGACCCACGACGCCTATGCCCGCGAACTGGGTAAGGACCTTGGCAGCGTGATCCCGGCCTTTTTCTTGGATGAGCCGCGCTTCAACAACGCCCTGCCCTGGGATGAACGTTTTCCTAGCTGGTTCAAAGCCCGCAAGCGCTACGACTTGCTCCCAAAACTGGCCTTGCTGCTCGACCCGGGCGATCCCGCGCTCACCGCCAAAGTGCGGCAGGATTATCACGGCCTGGTCTCGGACCTATACTGCGAGAATTTTTTCGCGCCGGTGCACGCCTGGTGCCTCAAACACCAGGTCAAGCTGGTCGGGCATCTGATGGCTGAAGAGACTTTGGCCGGGCAGACCCGCTTCAGCGGGCACGGATTGAAACCCTACGCCCACTTTGACATCCCCGGCTCCGACCACCTGGGCAAAGGCATCGGCGGTTTGGCTCAGAAGATGGTGGCCTCGATGGCCGCGCACCAAGGCGCGGACCGGGTGCTCTGCGAAGTCTTTGCCGGCTGCGGCCAGGATTTCAGCGTAGCGGAGATGAACGCGATCACGCATTGGCTTTACAGCCAGGGCATCAACCTGATCGTGCCCCACGCCTTTCTTTACGCCAGGCGCACCAAGCGCCAAAAAGACGACTGGCCGCCTTCCATGTTCTTTCAATGGAAGCATTGGAAAGACTATCCGGCCTATGCCGCCCGCGTGGCGCGTCTGTCCGAGCAGCTTTCCGGCGGGAAACAGATCGCCGAGATCGCCCTTTTCCACCCGGGCGAAGCCTTTCAAGCGGCCTATATCCCGAACCTCGCCTTCCGCACCGGATATTTCAAAAACGGGCCTGAAATAAAGGGAAATCAGGCGCTGGCGCTCGAATCCTGGTTCCAAACCAGCGGCCAAAAACTATCCTCCAGCAACCGCGATTATCACGTGATCAACGCCGCCACCCTCAAAAATCTGGGGCACTACCGTTTCTTGCTGCTACCCAGCATGGACGTGCTGGATCCGGCCTTTGTTCCGGGCACGGGTACGCCGGTGGTCGGTGGGCTGACGACGTATGAGACGCAAAAGATTTTGCGTGGTCTGAAGGTGCCGGGCTTGGTCGGTGGGGACGTGGTGGAAGTTTCGCCAGCGTACGATCATTCCGACATTACGAGTTTGGCCGCGGTGGATGTGATGTTCGAATTGATTTCGCACATGACGCCGTCGGTTTCGAGCACGAAGCCGGTTTTGGCGCTGCCGCCGGCGAAGAGTCCGAAGGCGGCGCTGGTGATGAAGGTGGTCGAGACTAAGAATTCCAAATCTGTGGGTAAGGCGCCGATGGGAAAGCCGAACAGCCTGCCTCAGAAATCTTCGACG
>JAZKAF010000112.1:9188-21086 GCA_040389285.1 candidate division FCPU426 bacterium | reverse complement strand
AATGATGATGGAACTGAACAGGATCTCCTCGCACCTGGTCGCCCTGGCCACCGGCGGCATGGAACTGGGATCCATGGGTGCGATGTTCTACGGCTTCCGCGAGCGTGAGCAGATCATCGACCTCTTTGAGTCCGTCACGGGCGCGCGCCTGAATTACAATTTCATCCGCGTGGGCGGCGTGGCCAAGGACCTTCCCGAGGACTTCGGGGCCAAGGTCAAGGACATCTGCGAGACCCTGAAAAAGGCCATTGTCGAATACGAGGGACTGGTCACCTCCAATGTCATCTTCCAGCAGCGCACCAAGGGGATCGGCGTCCTGACCCGCGAAAAGGCGATCTCCTATGGCACGGGCGGCCCGGTCCTTCGGGGCTCGGGCGTGAATTTCGACATCCGCAAGAACGACACCTATTCGATCTACGACCGCTTCCAGTTCGACATACCCACTGGCAAGATCGGCGACTGCTGGGACCGCTACATGGTCCGCATCGAGGAGATGCGCCAGAGCGTGCGGATCATCGAACAGGCCTTGGCCAGCATCCCTGGGGGCGAAGTGATGGCCCCGATCAAGGGCATCCGGCCCCCCAAGGGCGAGACCTACACCCGTCTCGAAACGGCCCGCGGCGACATGGGCGTCTACTTGGTCAGCGAAGGCGGGACCAAGCCCTACCGCTGCAAGTTCCGTTCGGCCTGTTTCTCGAACCTTTCCGCGGTCGCCGAGATCTCGGTGGGATGGAAAGTGGCCGACGTGGTCTCGATCCTCGGATCGGTCGATATCGTCGTGCCTGACGTCGACCGCTGACATTTAAACAGGGAACCCATTCATGGCAATAACGCAGCTCATCACCCATCCCGGAGAATTCGCGGCGACCGTGATCGCCCCCTTCCTGCACGGGATCCTGACCGGCAACCTTGGCCTGTCCGAGACGACCTATCACGTGATCACGGCCTTTTTGATGGCCAACGTGATGGCGATCTTCGTGTCGCTGTCGGCCTTTTGGATGATCTACATGGAGCGCAAGGTCTGCGCGCGGTTCCAAAACCGTGTCGGGCCCAACCGCGTGGGACCCAAAGGGCTGCTGCAGACCATCGCCGATGCCGTGAAGCTGCTCCAAAAGGAAGACCTGATCCCGCGCGGAGCGGACCGAGCCGTTTTCATCCTGGCGCCCTTCGTCGCCTTCGCCCCGGTCTACATGGTCCTGGCGGTCATCCCCTTTGACAAAGGCCTGTCCGTCACCGACTTGAACCTTGGGATGCTCTACATCACCGCGGTCTCGGGGATGGGCGTGCTGTCCATCGTGATGGCCGGCTGGTCCAGCAACAACAAGTATTCGCTGCTCGGCGGACTGCGCTCAGCCGCCCAGTTGGTCTCCTACGAGCTGTCTCCGGCCTTGGTGGTGCTCTCCGTGGTGCTCTTCACCGGCACCCTTTCCACCCAGGGGATCGTCGAGGCCCAGGCCAACAACTGGAACCTCTTCGCCATGGGACCCATGGGCCTGGTGGGACTGATGATCTACCTGACGGCTTCGACGGCCGAGATCAACCGCGCGCCCTTCGACATGCCCGAGGCCGAGTCCGAGCTCACCGCCGGATTCTCCACGGAATATTCCGGCATGCGCTTCTCCTTCTTTTACCTGGCCGAGTTCATCAACATGTTCATCATCTCGGCCCTGCTGGCCACGATGTTCCTGGGCGGCTGGCAGCCCCTGGCCATGAAGATCCCGTACACGGAGACGGTCCTCCACTTTGGCGGGTTCATCCCCGGCTGGCTGCTCTTCATGCTGAAGACCTACGCCGTGATCTTCGTCATCATGTGGTTCCGCTGGACTTTTCCGCGGGTGCGCGTCGACCAGCTGATGAAGCTGGAATGGAAGATCTTATTGCCCATCTCCTTCGTCAACCTGATCTGCGTGGCCGTCTTCATGGCCCTGAACTGGGGACCCAAGTAATGTTCTCTTATTTCAAAGCGATCTTTTCCGCCATCTTCAGCCTGCTGGGCGGCATGGCGATCACGATCAGGGAGTTTTTCTCCCCCGACGTCACCCTGCAGTACCCGGACCAGCGCTGGCGCATGCATCAGCGCTTCCGCGGCAGGGTGGATATGCCGCTCGACCCGGCAAGCGGAGCCCACAAATGCACGCTGTGCATGATGTGCGTGCGCGCCTGCCCCAACGCCTCGCTCGAGATCGTCCAGACCAAGGGCGCCGATGGAAAGAGCCGCATCCTGGACAAATACATCTACAAGCTGTCCACCTGCACCCTCTGCGAGCTCTGCGTGGAAGCCTGCAACTTCGACGCGATCCGCATGAGCCAGGAATACGAGATGTCGACCTACGACCGCCAAAACCTGACGCTGATCTTGAACGAGCCGTCCGCGCCGCTGGCGACGACGGCTTTGCCGGCCTCACGCAGCTAAACGGGGATCCAAACCATGCAAGATGCAGTTTTCTATTTGACCGCCGCGCTGATGATCTTCTGCGCTTTCCGCGCGGTGACGTCGCCGTTCATCTTTCGCAGCGCCCTCTACCTGGCCGCCACGCTGGCGCTCACGGCGGTGCAGTACCTGCTTTTGAAGGCCGAATTCGTGGCCGTGGTCCAGATCCTGGTCTACGTGGGCGCGGTGGTGATCCTGATCATCTTCGCCGTCATGCTGACCGCCCAGCTGGGAGAGGGGAGCAACCGGCAGACCAACCGCTTCGCCCTGGTGGCCGGGGCAAGCTCCCTGGCCCTCGGCTTCGGCCTCTACAAGATGCTCACCGGCCACACCTGGGTCCTGGCGGCGCCAGCGGCCGTGGAAGCCTTGGACGGCTCGCCCAAGGCCGTGGGTTCGGCCCTGATCAACTCCTATATCTTGCCGTTCGAGATCATCGGTTTCTTGCTCTTCACGGCGCTGGTCGGCGCCGTCTTGATCGCCCGGAAGGAGCCCAACTCATGAGCGTGGGACTCACCCAGTTTTTGGGCCTTTCGGCCCTGCTATTTTCCATCGGCATTTTCGGCCTGCTGACCCGCCGCAACGCGGTGGGGTTGCTGATGGCCACCGAGCTGATCCTGAACTCGGTCAACCTGAACCTGGTGGCTTTCAACCGCTTCGTGCACCCTGGCGCCATGAACGGCCAGATCTTCACGCTCTTCACCATCACCGTGGCAGCGGGTGAGGCCACGGTGGCCCTGGCCCTGGTGGTATCCTTGTTCCGCGCTAAGCGAAGCGTGATGGTCGAAGACATCAACGCGATGAAATGGTAACCGAAAGGACGACATGAACTCGCCGACCTACCTAGTCCCGTTATTGCCCTTGGCCGCTTTCGTGGTCAATTTCCTGTTTTTCCGCAAGAACAAGCACCTGGCGCCGCTGATCAGCGTGGCGGGTGTGGCGGCGGCCTTCGGGCTCTCGCTCTATCTTGCGATGGGCGTGTTGGAACATCCGCAGCCCGTGGTCGACAGCTTCAAATGGCTGGATGTGGCCGGCGGCACCCTGGGCAATTTCACGATCAAAGTGGGGACCTTGCTGGATCCGCTCTGCGCGCTCATGCTCTTGGTGGTGACGGCGGTCTCGCTGCTGGTGCACGTCTATTCCCTGGGCTACATGCACGACGACGACGGGATCGCCCGTTTTTTCATGTACCTCTCGCTTTTCACTTTTTCGATGCTGGGCTTGGTCGTCAGCCCCAACCTTTACCAGATGTACATCTTCTGGGAACTGGTGGGCCTCTGCTCCTACCTGCTGATCGGCTACTATTACAAGAAGCCCGAGGCCAATAACGCCTGCAAGAAAGCCTTTGTCGTCAACCGCGTCGGCGATTTCGGCATGTTCTTGGGGATCCTGTTCCTGACCTACTACCTCGGCACTTCGGATTTCCAGGAACTGCCGGCCAAGATCGGGGCCTGGCCGGTCTTGGGACCTTCGTGGCTGCCGCTGGGGGTCGTGGCCCTCTTGCTCTTCTGCGGCGCCGTGGGCAAGAGCGCGCAGTTTCCCCTGCACATATGGCTGCCCGACGCCATGGAAGGCCCCACGCCCGTCAGCGCCCTGATCCACGCGGCCACGATGGTCGCGGCCGGCGTCTACATGGTGGCGCGCACTTACGTGGTCTTTGACGCCTCCTCCTTCTCCTCGGTCAACGCCCCAGCCGTGGTCGCTTACGTCGGCGCCTTCACTAGCATCTTCGCGGCGACCATCGCCTGCACCCAATTCGACATCAAGCGCGTGCTCGCGTACTCGACCCTTTCCCAGCTGGGCTACATGGTCATGGCCCTTGGCGCGGGCGGCTTAGGGATGACCGCGGGCATGTTCCACCTTTTCACCCACGCTTTTTTCAAGGCCCTGCTCTTCCTGGGCGCCGGCTCGGTCATCCATGCCGTGCATTCCAACGACATCCGCCAAATGGGCGGACTGCTGAAAAAGATGCCCGTGACCGGCATCACCTTCCTGATCGCCTGCATCGCCATCGCCGGCATCCCGCCTCTGGCCGGTTTCTTTTCCAAGGATGAGATCCTGATGGCCCTCAAAGAGGCGCACCTGGACCATCTCTACACCCTGGCTTCCTGCGTGGCTTTCTTGACCGCCTTTTACATGTTCCGGCTCTTTTTCCTCACTTTCACCGGCAATCTTCCCCAGGGTTCCCATGCCCACGAGTCGCCGACCAGCATGACCTTTCCGTTGGTGATGCTGGCGCTGATGTCCGTGGTCGCGGGATGGACCTCGCTGCCGCATGGCAAGAATTTCGGGCACTACATCCATTATGAACGGCCTGCTGGCATGGCCGAGCAATGGAAGCGCAGCGAAGCCCTGGCCACGGCCCATCCTTCAGAGCGTGGCACTGCCGCCGCGCATCCGATCCTCGATGCCGCGGAAGCCTCTGCGGCCCACGCGCCGGAAGAAGCCGCCGAAGCCGAAAAATCGCACGCCTTTGAATGGGATCCTGCTATCTATATCCCGGCTACGGGCGTTGGACTGCTCGGCATCCTGCTGGCCAGCGTGATGTATCTGTTCAAAAAGCTGTCCCCCGACACTCTCATCAACAGCCTGGGCGGCCTGACCCGCGGGATCCACAAGCTGGCCTACAACAAGTATTACATCGACGAGTTCTACGCTTGGGTGGTCTACAAGGTCTATTTCGTGTTCTCCAAGGGTATCGCCTGGTTCGACCGACATGTGGTGGACGGCTTCATGAACGGGCTGGCCTGGCTGTCGCAGGCCTCAGGCGGCGTGCTCAAGAGGACCCAGAGCGGCCAGGTGCAGGCCTATGCGCTGGCCTTTGTGCTCGGCCTGACGGCCCTGCTGGTGATCGTCCGTAACGTCCTGTTCTAAACCGGATTCAAGGGGAGTTTGATGTCTTCGTTTCCCATCCTGTCGGCCATCTGGTTCACGCCTTTCCTGGCCGGACTGCTGGTCATCGCCTTGGTCCCGGGCAGCCGTATCCAGCTGATCAAATGGATCTCGCTGATCGCCTCGGGCGCTTCGCTGTTATTGACCCTGATGTTGTGCCTGCGTTTTGACTACGGCAACGGCGGGGCGCTTCAGTTCAAAGAGACGCATAACCTGATCCCGGGCCTGGGCGTGGACTACCGCCTCGGAGTCGACGGCATGAGCCTGGTGATGGTCGCCTTGAACGCCTTGATCCTTTTTTGCGGCGTCTTGGCCAGCTGGGGAGCCAAGCACCGGGCCAAGGAATTCTTCGTGCTGCTGCTGCTGCTGGGTGGCAGCGTTTTTGGCGTCTTTGAGAGCTTCGATCTCTTCGTCTTTTTCGTGTTCTACGAGATCGCGGTGCTTCCCATGTACTTGTTGATCGGGATCTGGGGCACGGGACCCAAGGAATATTCGGCCATGAAGCTGACCCTGATGTTGATGGGCGGTTCGGCGTTCATCCTGGTGGGCATGCTGGCACTGTACTTCGCCGCCGCCCCGCATCTGGGGGGACATGGGACCTTCGACATCTTCCGCATCGCCTCGGTGTCGCATCTGCTGGATCCCAGCTTCCAAAAGATCTGGTATCCGATCATGTTCCTTGGTTTTGGCGCTTTGGGAGCCCTCTGGCCCCTGCATACCTGGTCGCCGGACGGCCACGCATCGGCGCCCACGGCGGTGTCCATGCTGCACGCGGGCGTGCTGATGAAACTGGGGGCCTACGGCTGCCTGCGCGTCGCTATCTTCCTGCTGCCTGCGGGGGCCCATTATTGGTCCGATGCGCTGGCGGTGCTCTGCTTGGTGAACGTGGTCTACGGATCCATCGGCGCGGCGGCCCAGACCGACCTCAAGTATGTCACCGCTTATTCCTCAGTTTCCCATATGGGCTTGGTGATGCTGGGACTGGCCACCCTGGGCGGCATGGGCCTCAACGGCGCCGTGCTGCAGATGTTCGCCCACGGCATCATGACCGGCACCTTCTTCGCGCTGATCGGGATGACTTACAGCCGAACCCACACCCGCATCATGAGCCAGATGGGCGGCTTGGCCAAAGTCCTGCCGTTCTTGGGGGCCGCTTACGTGATCGCCGGCATGGCCGGCTTAGGGCTGCCGGGCCTGGCCAGCTTCCCGGCGGAGCTGTTGGTCTTCCAGGGCGCCTGGTTCAGCTCGGATCCCTTCATGAAATGGGTGGCGGTCATTTCCATCACCTCCATCGTTTTCACGGCCATCTACGTGTTGCGCGTGATCCAGAAGACCTTTTACGGGCCCGTCACGGACAAGCATTTCGAGGACCTGACTGACGCCAGCTTCGTGGAAAAAATCCCCTTGGTGATCCTGATCCTGGTCATGCTGGTTGTGGGCAGGTATCCCTTCCCGGTGCTCGACACCATCAACAGCTCGGTCAAGGTGATCTTGACCCAACTCGCGGGACAATAATGAACGCATTGAACCTCGGACTTCTTCAGAGCGAGTGGGCCGTCCTGGGCCTGGCGCTCCTGGTGTTCTTCACCGATCTCGCCATCCCGGAAGGCCGCTCCAAAAAGCCGGTGGGAGTGCTGGCGGCCCTGGGACTTTGCGTCATCCTGGCTTGGATGCTGGTCTCGCCTCCGGCCATGGGCCAGGCCTTTGGCGGCATGCTGGTCAGCGATGGCCTGGGGCGTATTTTTCATGTGATCTTCGTCGCCGCCGCGGCCCTGACCGCGCTGGGTTCACTGGACTACCTGGGCAAGGCGGGCGTGCGCTGGCAGGGGGAATACTACTTCCTCTTGCTGATCGTCACCTTAGGCATGATGCTGATCGCCTCCGCCGGCAACCTGCTCTCCCTCTACGTGTCCCTGGAACTCAACACCATCGGCTTTTACGTGCTGGTCTCGATCCTCAAGTCGCAGAGCCCGGTGTCCTCGGAGACCGGGCTGAAATACCTCATCCTGGGGGCCCTGTCCTCGGCGGTCCTGCTCTACGGCATCAGCCTCATCTACGGGATGTCCGGGACCCTGTCGCTGAGCGAACTGGCTGTCTGGGCCAAATCAGCGCAGGCCGGTCCCTTGCTGATGGCCTCCCTGGCCATGGTTTTGGCGGGTCTGGCTTTCAAGGTGTCCCTGGTGCCGTTCCATGCCTGGGCGCCGGACGTGTATCAGGGCGCGCCCACGCCTATCACGGCTTTCCTTTCCACGGCTTCCAAGGCGGCAGGATTCGCCATGATCTGCCGGGTGCTCATCGCGAGCTTCGGCTCCTTTTCGGACCGTTGGATCGGCCTGATGATCGTGCTGATGGTGCTGACCTTCATCCTGGCCAACGTGGTGGCCCTGAAACAGTCCAACATCAAACGCTTATTAGCCTATTCGTCGATCGCCCAGGCGGGCTACCTAGCCATCGGGGTGATCTCGGAAGCCGGTCCCACGGGCGCCAGCCATCTCGGGATCAGCTCGCTGATGTTCTACCTGATCATCTATCTCTTCACCAATATGGCGGCCTTTATCGTGGCCATGCAGGTGTCGGCGGACGCTGGCAACGACCAGATCGACGGATTCAAGGGCCTGGCGCAGCGTTCTCCGGTGCTGGCCTTGGTCATGATGTCGGCGATGTTCTCGCTTTCCGGCATCCCTCCCTTCGCCGGCTTTTTCGGGAAGTTTTATTTGTTCATGGCTGGCATCGAGGCCAAGCACTACGTCCTCGTGCTCTTCGCCGTGATGATGAGCGTGGTCTCCCTTTACTATTACCTGGTGGTGGTCAAGCGCATGTACCTGGAGGATCCGGCCAAGCCCGGCCCCGTGCCGTCGTCTTTCGGCGCGCAGGCGGCCATGTTCGTGTGCATGGTCATGATGCTGGCCATGGGCGTGTATCCGGCGCCTTTCATCGATTGGATCCGGGCCGCTTTGGCGCTGGGTTGATCCGAAAACGCCGCTTTTTTCCCTTAAGGAAACTATCGCAAGGAGACCCGCACCGGTCTCCTTTGCTTTTTTTTAAACCATGACCGACCGCATTTTCAGATTTTTCGCCACGTTCAAGCTGATGTTCGTCCTCCTGGTGATGACGGGGATCTTTTCGGCTGTGGGGACCTTCATCCCCCAGGGCGAGGACAACGCGGAACAGGTGGTGGCAAAATATGGACAGGTCGCCTATGACCGCCTGCATATGCTGGGCATCACGGACACCTACCATTCATGGTGGTTCTTCCTGGTCCTGCTGCTGTTCACCTTGAACCTGGCGGCTTGCACCCTGGTCCGGTTGCCCAAAGTCTGGCGCATGCACAAAAGCCTGGAGGAGGCCGAAGAACCGGAACTTCATATCCCCCAGACCAATTTCGAGCTCCGTTTCGCGTCCGAACTCAGCCCGCTCGAGGCGGCGGACGCCGTGCGAAAGAGGCTGGAAGGCTCGCTGGCGCGCTGCCAGGATGCTCAGGGAAAGAACGGCAGGGTCTTGGCCGCTGAAAAGCACACCCTGTCCCTTTGGGGCGCGTATATCGTGCATGCCGGGCTTTTCATGCTGATCGGGGCGGGTTTCTTGAGGGTGATGTTCGGCTATTCCAAGTACATGTACGTGTTGGAGGGGTCCAAAGCCTTCATCCCCCGGGAAGAGGTCCAGTTCGGGCTTTGGATCGATCCCTTGCCCGTCCCCAAAACGTCGTGGACCCTGCCGCTCCCCCGGTTTTATCAGCGGGTGCCCAGCCACAGCATGACCGAGATCTTATTGGATAAGTTCGACGTGCAGTACTATCCCGGCACGGCTATGCCGAGCCTTTTCCGCTCGGACGTCAAGATCGTGGAGGGCGGCGCCGTGATCAAGGCCGCTTCGCTGAAGGTCAATGAGCCCCTGACGGTGGGAGCGGTGACGCTCTACCAGTCGAGCTATGGCTATCAAGGCCTCAATTCCGCCGATTTGGAGCTGCGCTTGCCCGGCAGCAAGGACGTTTTCCAGGTGACCGCGCCCTATCGCAAGCGTTTCAAACTGCTGGACAGCGGCTGGGAGATGGAGATCACGGATTTTTATCCGGAAGCGGATATGGCCAAACCTGGCGAGATCGTGCAGACCGGCGCCCAGTTGAACAACCCCGCCATCCGGGTGAAGTTCTTCAAAAAGGGCGTCCAAAAGGCGTGGTTCTGGTATGTCTACGCCTACCCCTCGATCCAGATGAGCAAGGTCCCGGGCCTTGAGATCAAGGGCAAGACCCTGGATCCGGTGGCCTTCACGGTGCTGCAGGCCGCGCATGATCCGGGCGAATGGCTGGCACTTTCCGGCGCCTTGGTGCTGCTGTTGGGAGTCTTCGCCTCGTTCTATCTTTTTTACCGGAAATTTTGGGTGGTGGTGTCCCCACGCGAAGGGGGCGGCTCGCTGATCCGGGTGGTGGGGAATTCGAAACGCAACAAGATGGGCTTTAGGAAGATGTTCGAAGGGGTGAGTTCGCAGATCAAGGGGGATCTTCATGGATTTTGATCAGCTGTCGCAGGGCCTTTTTATCGCGCTTTTCCTCATCCTGGGGACGGCCTGGGTCCTATTGCTCATCCAGGCGCTTCGAAAGTCGGAGGCCGCGGGGATTTGGGCGTCCAGGATCCTGGGTCTCGCCCTGGTCTGGAATCTTGGCGCGCTGGCCTACCGGGGCTACGCGGCGGGACACGCGCCCTGGGCCAACCAGTACGAATCCGCCACCATGGTCGCCTTTGGAGTGATCCTGCTCTATTTCATCTTTCAGCGCCGCCACAAGGTCCCGGCCTTAGGCATCATGGTCATCCCTGCGGCTATGCTGGCCATCGCGGCGGCCAACTTGCTGCCCGGGGAATACAAGAAAATGGCGCCCCTGATGCCGGCGTTGCAGAACTATTGGCTGAAGATCCATGTCTCCCTGATGTTGCTCTCCTACGGATCTTTCGCGACCACCTTCGGGCTCTCCCTGATGTATTTGATCAAGGACGGAGCCTGGACCCGGAGAACCACCTGGATCGCGCTGCCCATCGCCGGCGCCGTGGCTGGGATGTTCTTTGGCTATGTGCACGCCTCGGCCCATAGTCCCCTCTGGCTCAGCTTTTTGGACCGTCTGGGCCTTAGCGCTATCAACGGCAGCAACGCCAAAGCCTACGCCCTCTTGGCCCTGGCTGGAACCGTTTTGGGAGCCGTGACCGCGGCCCTGGTCTCGCGCCTGCCCGGCAGCCTGATCGGACTGATGCCGGATAAAGACACCCTGGACGAGCTCAATTATCAGAGCGTGTCCCTGGGCTTCCCGTTGCTGACCTTGGGCGTCATCCTGGGCGCCTTTTGGGGGCACCTGGCCTGGGGCCGTTACTGGGCCTGGGATCCCAAGGAGACCTGGGCCTTCATCTCCTGGCTGATCTTCGCCTTCTTTTTACATATGCGGATCTTCGCGGGCTGGAACGGCAGGCGCATCGCTTGGATCGGCTTACTAGGCGCCGGGTCCATCGTGTTCACCTACTGGGGTGTCAACTTTCTGCTGACCGGTTTGCACGCCTATGCCAAGTCGAGCTGATTACACTCTGGTCCTGCGCCGTCGAAGGGCGAGGGTCCTGATCGCGGGTGGCGGCAAGGTGGCCGCGCAAAAACTGAAGGGCTTGCCTCTGGACTGGGATGTCAAGGTGGTCGCGCCCCGGGCTCTGGCTTCGCTCAAGAAGCGGGCGACCTGGATACGGCGCAAGGTGCGCTTAAGCGATGTCGATGCCGCGGATATCATCTTTGCGGCCACGGACGACGCCCAGGCGAATCAAAAAGTGGCGGCGCGCGCGGTGAAAAAAGGCAAACTAGTTTGCGTGGCCGACGCGCCCGAGCTGGGGAATTTCATCGTGCCCGCGGTGCTGAAGGTCGGGCGTTTTCGGGCCACCTTGTCCACTGGGGGCGCCAGTCCGGCTTTGGCCAAGGCCTTGCGCCGCTGGCTGGAGCAACGGCTCTCTAGTCCCCGCCTTCGCGCCCTGGCCGCCGACCTGGAGCGGCAGCGCGCTAAGATGAAAAAGGATCCGCAGCTCAAAGCGCGTCTTCTCAAAGGGCTGGACGATCCCGGCTTCATGGAAAGGATCTTGCGATGATCCCGATGGGCTTATATCAACTCGCCTTTGTGCTCCAGCTCCTGTCCCTGGCGCTCTTTTTAGGCTACGCGGCCTGGCCTCAACGCGGGTTGGCCTTGACCGCGACCTGGCTGCTGGGTTTTGCCGCGCTGTTCCAGTCTTTCTTCACCGCCATCCTAGCTATCCACAGCGGCGCCGTGCCCTTGGGCACCGCCTTTGAATCGCTTAATTTCTGGGCCCTGCTTTTCACCCTGGTCACCCTGCTTCTGGAACTTCGTTATCACGTCGGGCTCTTGGGCGTCTTTCTAGTGCCGTTCTCCGCGTTGCTGCTGCTGATGGGCGTGCGTTTTGAGATGGCCCTGCCGCAGACGCCGGCTCCTTTGGGAGGCGTGTTCCTGCTCCTGCACGTGGGAATGCCCATGGCGGGCTACGCGCTTTTCAGCGCTTCGGCGGGACTTGGAATGGCCTGGATCGTCGCCGAACGCCAACTCA
>JAZKAF010000112.1:0-9178 GCA_040389285.1 candidate division FCPU426 bacterium | reverse complement strand
GCGCGGCGCCTTGGTGCGCACCGACATCGTCGACCCGCCGCAAACGGGCAAGGAGAGTGCGACCAATGGGAACCCTTTTGAATTTCCGATCCCCGGCCCTTGAAGCCCCCGAAGCCGCCGAGCGCGACGAGGCCGCCGAGATCGCCGCGCGCGTGGCGGCCAGCGCTGCCGCCCGCGCCCAGGAGCGGGCCGACATCGAGCGCGGGCGCGCTCTGCTCGAAGCCGCGCGGCCCGCATGGGCCGTGGCCTGGATCGTCGCTGAGCGCCAATTGAAGCGCGGTGACCTTAGTGGATCGGGTTACCAGCTTCCAGCGCTCGAGACCCTGGATCGGGCGGCCTGGCGCGCGACCGTGGCGGGCGTGATCTTTTTGGCCATCGGGCTGCTCTGGGGTGCTGTCGCGAATCATGACCAATTTTTGGCCCATATCCGCGGCGATGCGAAGGCCGTGATGAGCCTGGTGACTCTGCTCTTTTACGGCACTCTTTTGGCCCTCCGGGACCGGGGCATGCGGGGGAAGCGTTTCGCCATCCTGCTCCTGGCTGGATATACCGTCCTCTTTTTCACTTTTTACCTGGTCAATCTCTACTGGGGCGGGCATCCCCTGGCTTCGGGAGGAGCGGGCTGATGCCTTTTTTGAAGGTAGGCATCTCGCATAAGACTGCTCCCCTTGAATTGCGGGAAGCCCTCGCTTTGGACGAGGCGAGGAGCCGCGAGTCGGCCAGGGACCTCAAGGCCAGCGGCTTGTTCCGCGACCTGGTCCTGCTCTCCACCTGCAACCGGGTGGAAGCTTATGCCTGGTGCGCGGATGCCGAAAAAGGCGAGGCCCGTTTGCGCGACTGGCTGGAATCCCTTCATCCTGGAAAAGCCGCCCAGGTCCGCAGAAGCCTCAGGGTGGCGCTTGACGACGAAGCGCTCTGGCACTTGATGCAGGTGGCCGCCAGCCTGGACTCGATGGTCTTGGGCGAGGCCCAGATCCTCGGCCAGGTCAAGAAGGCCTATAAAGAGGCGGTGGAGTGGAACACCCTCAGCTCATTCTTTCACGGTGTCTTCCAGCGGGTGTTCTCCGCGGTCAAAGAGGTGCGCAGCGACACCGAGCTGGGAAGGCATCCCGCTTCGGTGCCGTCCGTGGCCGTCAGCCTGGCGGAACGGCTTTTTGGCGAGCTGGAGCGGCATAGCGCCCTGGTGGTGGGGGCGGGGAAGATGGCTGAGCTTTGCGCCGAGCACCTGAGGAGCGCCGGGGTCGACCGCCTGGTTTTCTGCAACCGTTCGCTTGTGAAGGCCAAGGAATTGGCCAAGCGTTTTTCCTGCGACGCCTTGGCCTTGGAAGACCTTGAACAGGGCCTGGTCAACGCGGATATCGCGGTGTTTTCGACCGCCTCCACCTCGCATCTCATGGGGGCTGAAGCCGCTGAACGGGTCATGCTGCAGCGCAAACGCCGGCCCCAGATCTATCTCGACATCGCGGTGCCGCGCAACGTGGATCCCGACGTCAGGAAAGAAGAAGGGCTCTACCTTTACGACATGGACGCCCTGGCCCAGATGGCTGAGGAGCACGCCGAGCTGCGCCTGGAATCCAGCCGCGAAGCCCGTTCGATGCTGCGGCGCCGCTTTTATGAGATCCGCGAATGGATCGGCGCGGCCCGCTTGAGTACCACCCTGGGCGCCTTGACCCAGAAGGTGGAGGAGCTGCGCAAGGCCGAATGGGACAAGCAGGCGCCCCGTTTGAAGCACCTCTCGCCCGAAGACCTGGAACGCGTGGAATACCTGACCACGGCGTTGGTCAAAAAGATCCTGAACACGCCGCTGCATCGCCTTAAAGAATCGGTCAAGACCGGCCACGTGGCGTCCCATGTGGAGAGCCTTGAGAAGCTTTTCGACCTGAAGGGAGAAGAGTGATGGCAAAGTCCTTTCGCCTGGGGACCCGCGGCAGCAAATTGGCCATGGTGCAGGCCAAGTCCACTGCCCTGCGCCTGGAGGCCCTGCATCCGGGTTTGAGAGTTGAGCTGGTGGTCATCAGCACCCAGGGAGACCGTAGCACCGAGATGCCCCTGAGCGCCGGCGAGGGCATGGGCCTTTTCACTAAGGAGATCCAGAATCTTCTTTTGAAGGACCATGTCGACGGCGCGGTGCATAGCTTGAAAGATTTGCCCACCCAAACCGTTAATGGATTGGTCATGGCCGGGGTCAGTGAACGGGCGGATTGGCGGGACGCCTGGCTTTGCCCTTCGGGTCATAGCCTTATCGAGCTTCCCGCGGGATCGAAAGTTGGCACCGGCAGTCCGCGGCGCCAGGCCCAGATCAAGCGGATCCGGCCGGACCTGCAATGCGTGGAATTTCGCGGCAACGTCGATACCCGCCTAGCCAAATTGGATCAGGGCGTGGTCGCGGCGGCGGTGCTCGCGGCCGCGGGCTTAAGCCGCCTGGGATTGAGCGGACGGGTCAGTTCCTTTTTTGACGAATACCAAATGCTGCCCGCTCCGGGACAAGGCTTTTTGGCCTATGAATGCAGGGAAAAGGACGCGAGTTCGGTCGCGCTTTTGAAGTCTTTGGACCATCCCCATGCCAGGGCCTGCAGCGACGCGGAAAGGGCCTTTTTAGAGCGTTTGGGCGCGGGCTGCCACGCTCCGGTCGGGGCGCTGGGCCGTTCCGCAGGGCACCGGCTGCATTTGATGGGCTTCACCCAGAACAAGGATGGCCGGGTGTTTTCCGCGGAGGCCGAAGGCACGGACGGCGCGGCCATCGCCCTTGGAAAGTCTTTGGCGGAAAAGCTCTTGGCCGAGGGTGCGGAGATGACGCGTTGAAGCAAAGCGGAAAAGTCGTCCTAGCCGGAGCGGGTCCGGGAGATCCTGACTTGGCCACGGTCGCCCTGATGAAGGCGCTGCCGCAGGCCGATGTCGTGGTCTACGATTATCTGGCCAACGAGGAGTTGTTGCGTCACGCGCCGCAGGCCGAAAAGATCTGCGTGGGAAAGCGGGCGGGAGCGCATTCCTGGAAGCAGCCCGCGATCAACAGCCTGCTCTTGAAATTGGCGGCAAAGGGCAAGACCGTGCTGCGTTTGAAAGGCGGCGATCCGTACGTGTTCGGGCGGGGCGGGGAAGAGGCCTTGGTCTTAGAAAAAGCAGGGGTCCCCTTCGAGGTCCTGCCCGGCGTCACCTCAGGCGTAGCCGCGCTGGCTTACGCCGGCATTCCCCTGACCCATCGCTCGCTGGCCACCGCCGCGGTCTTTGTCACGGGTCAGGAGCGCTCGGGCAAGCCCTTGTCAGCCGCCACGCTGAGGGCGCTCGCCAAGCTCGACGCCACCCTGGTTTTTTATATGGCCACGGCCCATGCGGACAGGGTCTGCAAAGCCCTGATCAGGGCCGGACGTCCCCCAAAGACGCCGGCCGCGCTGGTCCACAAAGGGACCTTGCCCGGACAAAAAGTAGTGACCAGCACTTTGCGCGACCTGGCTTCTAGCATGGCCGCCGCTAACTTGGGTGCGCCGGGACTGATCGTGATCGGCAAAGTGGTCGGGCTTCGCGATAAACTGGATTGGTTCGAGAGCAAGCCTCTTTTCGGCCGCCGCATCCTGGTCACCCGTTCCCGGGAGCAGGCCAGCCGTCTTAGCGAAGGCCTTCGGGCCTTGGGCGCCGAAGTTTTGGAAGCCCCCAGCATCCGCATCCAGGCCTTGAAGCCCTCCCCAACCCTGCTCAAGAAGATACCCCAGTGTCGCTGGCTGGTGCTCACCAGCGCCAATGGGGTATCCGCCCTCTTCGAAAATCTCGGACGCATCGGGCTGGACGCCAGGAGCCTGGCCAAGGTCCGTATCGCGGCCATCGGGGAATCCACGGCTCAGGCCCTTAAAGAGCATGGCCTGCTGGCTGACCTAGTTCCCAAGACCTTCGTGGCCGAGGACCTCAGCAGCTCCTTGATCAAAAAAGACGGCAAGCATTTGCGGGGCAGCTTGGTGATCCTGGCGCGCGCCAGCCAAGGCCGCTCTGTGCTGCCCCAGGCCCTTCAGCAGGTGGGCGCCAAGGTCTTGGACCTTCCGCTTTACGAGACCTTGGCCGACAAAAGCCAGGCGGAGCGGCTGAACCGGGAGATCCTTGCCGGCCATCTCGACTGGGTGACCTTCACCTCGTCGTCCACCGTGGACTTCTTTGAAGCCCAGCTGAGCCCTGCGGCCCGTGCCGCCTCCCTGCGGTCCCTGGGAGCCCTTTGCTTAGGCCCCATCACCCGCGCCAGAGCCGAATCCGCCGGTTATAAAGTGCTTCTTGAAAGCCCCCAAGCTTCGATCCCCGTTTTTCTGACCGCGATCCAAAAACACGCAGGGCGATAGGCCCCGTCGCCGCAAAACCCTTTCGATGCCGCCAAATTAACCATTATTCCGCCTGAAAAAGTCCAAAAAACGTTGTAGAATTTAGGGCTTATGGACTTACTCAATGAATACGCTAAAGAACGTCTGGCTAAGGTCGAGGCCTTAAAAGCGCTGGGAATCCAGCCCTATGCCTACGCTTTTGACCGGACCCATGACTCGGCCGCCATTCACAAAGCCTGGGACCACCTGGCCATCGGGGATCACGCGCCCGAGACGGTCCGCTTCGCCGGCAGGGTAATAACCCTGCGCGGGCAGGGCAAGGCGGCTTTCGTGACCCTTGGCGACCAGGCTGGCAAACTGCAAGCCTACATCAAGCTGGATATCGTGGGCGAAGAGACCTTTCGCGAGGTCTTCAAGCGCCTGGACTTAGGGGATTTCATCGGCGTCGAAGGCCCAGTCTTTCGCACCCGCACCAACGAACTGACCGTGGAAGCCCAGAAGCTGGTGGTGCTGACCAAAGCCTTATTGCCGCCGCCCGACAAATGGCACGGCCTGCAGGACACCGAGCTGCGCACCCGCCAGCGCTATCTGGACCTCTCCGCCAACGAGGGCGTGCGGGAAGGCTTTGTCAAACGAAGCCGAGTCTTGTCCGGCATCCGGTCCTTTTTGGAGGCCAAGGGCTTCCTGGAAGTGGAGACCCCTATCCTGCAGGATATCCCGGGCGGCGCGGCCGCGCGTCCCTTTGTGACGCATCACAACACCTTGGACATGGAGCTCTACCTGCGCATTGCGCCGGAGCTCTACCTGAAGCGCCTGCTGGTCGGCGGCTTTGAAAAAGTCTTCGAGATGAACCGTAACTTCCGCAACGAAGGCATCTCGATCAAGCACAACCCCGAATTCACCATGGTCGAGATGTACCAGGCCTACGCCAACGGCGAGGCCATGATGGCGCTGACCGAGGAGCTGATCGCCGACGCCTGCGTCAAGGCCTGTGGGTCCACCAAGATCGCCTATCAAGGGATGGAGCTCGACATGGGCGCGCCTTTCAGGCGCCTGGGAATGCTGCAGGCGGTTAAGGAGATCGGCGGCGTGGATCCAGAGACCTTTGGCCAGGCCGACTGGGACCAGCATTTGCGCGAGGTCCCGCCAGCCCGCCGGGCCGCGATGTCGCCCGGGCAGAAGCTGGAACACCTGTTCTCCGCGCTGGTCGAGCCCAAGCTTGTCCAGCCCACCTTTATCACGGATTACCCCCTGGATATCTCGCCGCTGGCCAAGCGCAAGCCGGGCAAGGAGGATATCGCCGACCGCTTCGAGCTGTTCATCTACGGCCGCGAGATCGCCAACGGGTTCTCCGAGCTCAACGATCCTATGGATCAATGGAGCCGCTTCAAGGCCCAATTGGAGGCGAAGAACGCGGGAGACGAGGAAGCCCAGCCCATGGACGAGGATTTCATCCGCGCGCTGATGCACGGCATGCCTCCGGCCGGCGGCATGGGCCTGGGAGTGGACCGCCTGGTGATGTTCCTTTGCGACGCCGCTTCGATCCGCGACGTGATCCTGTTCCCCCAGCTCCGCAGGCAGTCGGAAAACCATGGGGTTTGAGAGTTTTTTAGCGTTCAAGTACCTCCAGCCTAAGCGCAAGCGCGGTTTCATCAACCTGATCACGGTCATCTCGGTGGGGGGCGTGGCGGTCAGCGTGGCGGCCCTGATCGTGGTCGTCTCGGTGATGAACGGGTTCGACAACGACATCCGTGACAAGATCATCGGCACCAACGCCCATGTGCTGGTGACGGCCAACACCCGCGCCGGGATCCGCGACGCGGTAGGTCTTCAAAAGAAGATCGAGGCGATGGACGGCGTGCTGGCGGCGGCCCCCTTCTACCAGGGCCAGATCATGCTGAAGAGCGACAGCGGGGTGCTGGGCGTCGTGCTGCAGGGCATCATCCCCGAGGCGCATGCCCGCATCTCGCAACTGCGCCAGAGCGTGCAAGGGCGCGCGCTGGAATCCCTGCGGCCCGCGGCCCCGAATGGGGTGCCCGTGGTGCTGCTGGGCAACGAATTGATGCAGCATCTGGACGTGAGGCCCGGGCAGGAACTTACCCTGTTTTCGCCCGTCTTCCGCATGACCCCCCTGGGCATGCTGCCGCGCATGTCCAAGGTCCGGGTGGCCGGGCGTTTCAAGACCGGCTACTACGAATACGATTCCTCGCTCATCTACATGGCGCTGGAGGACGCCCAGCGCCTTTTCGACGCGCAGGGCCAGGTGAACCAGATAGGGGTGCGGGTCAAAGACCTGGAACAGGCGCCCATGATCGCCGACCGCATCCAGGCCATGGACAACGGCCTGAATTATTGGGCCAAGGACTGGCTGCGCATGAACGGCAACCTGTTCAAAGCCCTGCAGACCGAAAAATTGATCATGTTCATCATCCTGGCCTGCATGGTGGTGGTGGCCGCGTTCAACATCGTCAGCACCTTGGTCATGATGGTGATGGAAAAGCAGAAGGAGATCGGCGTGCTGCGCAGCGTGGGGGCCAGCGCGCGTTCGATCCTGAGCATCTTCATCCAGCAGGGCCTGATCATCGGCGTGCTGGGCGGCGTCCTCGGGTTCGCCCTCGGGCTCGGCGTCTGCGCCTTCATCGACCGCTACCCCATACCCATCCCGGGCGGCGGCTCGGTCTATTACATCGAGCGCCTGCCGGTCTCGGTCCAAGCCTTCGACCTGGGGGCCATCGCGCTCATGGAATTGCTGACCTGTTTTTTGGCGGCCATCTATCCGGCCCTGCACGCCTCGCGCCTGGATCCGGTCGAGGCCATCCGCTATGAGTGAAGCGGCCCTGAAGGCCCTCGGTCTGGTCAAGACCTACCACAATGGCCGGGAAGAGGCCAAGGTCCTGAAAGGCGTGGACCTGCGGGTGGACAAAGGCGAATTGGTGGCCATTGTGGGCCCCAGCGGCGCTGGCAAGACCACCTTGCTCTATTTGCTGGGCGGCTTGGCCCGTCCCGACGCTGGCAGCGTGGAGGTCGGGGGCGTCCTGCTGACGGGCCTCGACGATAGGACGCTTTCGCGCCACAGGAATCAGAGAATGGGCTTCGTGTTCCAGTCCCATCACCTCTTGCCCGAATTGTCGGCCTTGGAGAACGTCGCCCTCACCCTGCGGGTGGGGGGCAAGACCGAAGCGGTCGCGGCCCTGGGAGCTAAGCAGTTGCTGCAGGAAGTGGGCCTGGGGATGCGGTTGAACCATAAGCCTGGGGAGCTTTCCGGCGGCGAACAGCAGCGGGTGGCCCTGGCCCGGGCCTTGGTCTCCGGCCCTGACTTGCTGCTGGCTGACGAGCCCACCGGGAACCTGGACCGCGGCAACGCCGAATCTGTCTTCGAGCTATTGAAGGAAAGCGCCCGCGGCCGCGCCCAGGCTGTGGTGATGGTGACGCACAACGAGGCACTGGCGGCCCAGGCGGACCGCATCGTGCGCATGCAGGACGGGGCCATAATCTGACGAGGGATGCCTTGCTGGTCAATGTGAATGGAAAATTGGTGGATCAGGACAAAGCGGTGGTGTCGGTCTTCGACCACGGCCTGCTCTATGGCGACGGCGTCTTCGAAGGGATCCGCGCCTATCACGGCCGGGTCTTCCGCCTCGACGACCACCTGAAGCGCCTCTACGATTCGGCCAAGGCGATCCTGCTCAAGGTGCCGGTCAGCCAGGCCGAGATGAGGAACCAAGTCCTGCGGACCCTGGCCGCGAACCATTTGAAAGACGGTTATGTGCGCCTGGTGGTGACGCGCGGCGTGGGCGACCTGGGGCTGAGCCCGGACCGCTGCAAGGAGCAGACCTACTTCATCATCGCCGACAAGATCAACCTGTATCCGGAAAAGTACTACCGCGAGGGCCTGGAGATCGTCACCGTGCCGACGCGGCGCAACGTGAACGAGGCCCTGAGCCCCAAGATCAAGTCCCTGAACTACCTGAACAACATCATGGCCAAGATCGAAGCGGGCCAGCGCGGCGCGCTCGAAGCCATCATGCTGACGCAGGAAGGCTACGTGGCCGAATGCACCGGCGACAACATCTTCATCCTGCGCCGCGGCAAGCTGCTGACGCCGCCCTGTTACCTGGGCGCCCTGGAGGGAGTGACGCGAGAAGTGGTCATGGAGCTGGCGGCCAAGCTGAAGATCCCGTTCGCCGAGGAGCCCTTCACCCGCTACGACGTCTACACCTCGGACGAGGCCTTTTTGACCGGCACGGCCGCGGAGGTGGTCCCGGTGGTGAAGGTGGATGGACGCTCCCTTGGCAGCGGCAAGCCAGGCGCGCTGACCAAGCGCCTGATCGCCGCTTTCCGCAAGGTGACCCTGGGAGACGGCCCTAAGATCCCCTTAAAGGGCTGAGGCCGGGCCGCCTTGATGGGTGGGCTCGAATTCGTTACAATAAACGGTGTTTTTCTGACTTAGGAGGAAGGATGGACGCGAACAGCCACTACGAAATGCTGAAAAAGATGTGCGAAGAAGGCAAGGTCCAGGTGGAAGAGCGCCCGCGCCAGAAGTGGGGCGCCAATTTCAAGGGCGGAGCGGTCGCGTACAATGTCCTGAGGGTCGGCGGCAACCGCTGCGACTTCCTTTTTGATGACCAGGGCAAACTGGTGGCCGTTTCCAACTAAGCACGCTGTCGGCATTTTCCCACACGCGGAGCGGACCCATGGCAGGACTTGATACCTCGAAGATGAGCCAGGGCAAGGCGGACGCCATGGAGGTCGCCGAAGATTCCCGCCAGTCCAGCTGGGAGCACCCTTCGTTCGCCGGCGAGCTTTTCATGGGCCGCCTGCGCAAAGACCTGCTCTGGCCCTTTCCGGTCCAGTCCTCGGAAGACCGCGTCCTTGGGGAC
>JAZKAF010000111.1:0-6213 GCA_040389285.1 candidate division FCPU426 bacterium | reverse complement strand
GTTCAATGGGGCGACCAGTTTCCCGTGTTGCGCGGGGGGCAGAGGGCATGAGCGACAAGCGCCTTAAGTACTTCCTTTATTTCACCCATCCCGACATCAAGACCCTGCTGCTGGAACCCAAGTCCCGGCGCAAGGTGCTCGACTATTTTGCGCCTCTCAAGCTGACCAAAGCCTATTTTGAATGCGTGGACATGAAAGAACTCCCGGGGATGAAGGATATCTGCGCCGACTTTGAGACCCGCGGCATCGAGACCGCGGGCGCGCTGCTACCCGCGCACAAGGGCCCTCTTTGCTACAACGACGTTGGCCAGATGGACATGCTTGAAAAGCGCGTGGTCGACATGGCTCGCTTGTTCGACGAGATCATCACCGACGACTGGCTTTTCACCAATTGCGCCTGCGAAAAATGTGTGGCTGGGCGTGGGGCCAAAAACTGGGCCGAATACCGGCCGGGCCTTTTGGCGGCGCAGTCCGCGAAACGGATCATCGCCCCGGCCCGAAAGGTGAACCCCAAGATCAAGTTGATCGTGAAATTCCCCAACTGGTATGAAGGGCATGACTGGAATGGCTATGGCCACGCCCTTCAGATCGCCCAGTTCGACGAATTTTGCACCGGCATCGAGACCCGTTTGCACGAGACCCAACACCAGCACATCCCCTTTTATTCAGCTTATTTCCTTAGAAAATGGCTGGCGCTGCTGGATCCCAAAAAGAACGGCAGCGTGTGGTACGACAACTGGGAGATGAAGGGCCGTGATGGGGATTATCTGGCCCAGGTCTACCAAGGGATCCTGGGAGGCGCCGACGAGATCGTCATCTGGTCAGCCGGCCACCATTATCCTAGCGGGCCTTGGTCGTCAGTCTATCCGGCCCTTAAAAAAGAGCTGCCGGCCTTCGAGGCGATGGCCCAGATCTGTGCCGGGCATAAGGCCCTCGGCGTGGATTATTACATGCCGCATGGAGGCAACGGGGACGAAGGGCCTTACATGCTTCCGGGCTATCTGGGTATGTGCGGCATTCCGCTGAACCCGGTGTCGGAGTTTCCGAGCGCCGAGGGCACCTGTTTCCTGGCAGACAACGCCTCAAAGGATCCCGGACTGGCGGAAAAAATAGTCAAACGCCTGCGGGAGGGGAAGGACCTGGTGATGACCTACGGGCTCTACCAGCGTCTTAAAAATACCGAGGTCGGAAATTTCCTGCAGGTCGTGGACGCGAGCGGTAGCATGGCGTCCAAGGATTTTGGCCCCCACGGCAAGAGCAAAAAGAAAATATCCTTCCCCAAGCTCTTGCTCAGCACCTGGCCCTACACCCGCCAGGCAGTGCTGCGGCGCGAGGATGGCGACTTTGCCGTGCTGATGCAGTTCAAGTACCTGAACGGAAAAGTCACGATCCTGAACCTTCCGGAAAACACCTTTGACCTGTTCCGCCTGCCCGAAGGAGTGCTCAATGCTATCCGGGCCAGTCTTTTGCCTGGGCTCGGGATCACTTTGGAAGGGTCCGCCAAAGTGGCGCTCTATGCGTATGCGCCAGGGCTATGGGTGCTCTATAACCTGAGCCGGGAAAAGGCGAAGGTGACCTTGAAATTCGCCTCCGGTGGCAAGGAAAAGAGCTTCCATAACGCCATCACTCGTAAAAAAATCCAGACGAAGAAGGCTGGCGAAGGCCGCTCTGTCGCGGTGGAATTGAAGGCCTTTGAAAGCATTGCGATCAAATAACGTTCATCCATTCCGCGGGGAGATCCTATGAAGAAGATCGCATTGGTGGCGGCGCTCGGCCTTTTATCCACGGCGTCGCATGCCCTGACCCGCCACGTTTTTTACGATTTTGACAACCTCTCCCACGGCGGTTTCAGCCTGGATCTGCATGGCGAATGGTCCCTGGGCGACCTGCTTTCCAACTCGAAACCCGAAGGCATCAAGGATGGAACGGGCTCTCTCGAGATCCTCGCCCATCTGAAGCCCCAGCAAGCCATCAGGCTTTATAAGGGATATCAGAACGGAGACCTCAGCGCCATCAAGTCGCTGCGCTTCTACGCCAAGGCCACCAAACCTGGGCTCAAGGTCAATTTCTTCGCCATGACCAATGAATGGAAATGGTCCCAACTGCCGGTCATCGAATTGAAGCCTGGCGTCTGGACTGAAGTGAACGTCAAGTTCTCTGACATGCCCACACTGGTGCCCGGCAAGATGAACGCCTTTGGCCTAGCTTTCGACGCGTGGGGGGGTTATGAGGGGTCGGTCTACGTGGATTCCATCGATTACTTTGCCGAAGGAGACTATGGCCGCGAAAAAGCCAGGGCTACCACCTCGGGTTTTGAAGTAGCGAAAAAGACCGTGGCGGTCGATGTCGCCGTGGATGGCGCCAAGGCGTACGGCGTGGCCAAGAAAGGCCTGATCGCTTTCAATTCTGGCGATCCGGTGCATGACAACGTCTTCGCCAGCCAAAAGCTCAAAGAGGCGGGTCCTGGCATCATGCGCATGTGGGGCTTTGGCGGTTATCACACCACGATGACCATCAATCCGGCTGAAGGGGAATACCATTGGGAGTATTTCGACCGCGAAGTGAAGCACCTGCTTTCGCTAGGCTGGGAGCCCATGTTCTGCCTGGGCGAGGTGCAAAAATGGAATGCCGACCCCAAGCGCTATGTGCCCAAAGATTTTTCCAAGTGGGCCAAGATGGCTGGCGCGATGGTCAAGCATTACAACCGGGACTTGAAGCTCAACTTGAAGTATTGGGAGATCTGGAACGAACATGACATCGAGTTCTGGGGCGGCACGGAAGAGGAATATCTCCAACTGCTGCGGATCGCCTGCAAAGAGATGAAGGCCGCGGATCCTAGCATCCACATCTATGCGGGGGTATGGGCCAATCCCGGCATGGTCAAAAAGGCGGGAGCGCCCATGCTCGACAAGGTACCCCCTAAGGGCCTTTATGACGGGATCACCTGGCACAACTACCTGATCTCGGTCTACACCCCGGAAGAAAAGATCATGGGCCTGACCCCCTTGGTCGAGGCTCCGGCCTACAACGCCTGGTCGATCTTTCACGAGCGCGGCCTGGACATGGACTACGGCATGTCCGAAGCCAACATCAATCCCTCAGCCATGACCGATTGGCGCTACGAAGGCATGCTGGGCGGGGTTTACTGGGGCTCCGAGCTCATCCACTTCATCCTTCAAAACAGCAGCCTGGCTGTGTTTTTCACCTTCAACGGCGACGACAATTACGCCTCGGTCGTCGATAGGGCTAGGCCGTCCTACCAAAGCATCTTGCTCTACGGCAAGTACGCGAAGATCGTTGGGAAACAATGGCTGCAAACCAGCTATCCCGCGGCGCAGGGGAATCTGGAAACCCTGGCCTTGGCGGACGATAGAAACCTCAGCATCCTGGCGGTCAATAAAGACCTGAAGGGCACGGCTTTCAAGGCTAACTACCAGCTTTCCAATCTCCCGGCGCTCACGTCCTTGCATGCCTGGGGCATCCGCGAAACGCAAAGGGAAGTGAAGGATCTGGGCGTGGTACCAGTCAAGAACGGCAAAGTGCACTTTGTTTTTCCGCCTTACTCGGTCACGGTCCTGACCGGATCCTTTGAAGCTCCCCGTAGCTTGGCCACTTTGCAACGGGCCGAACCCAGCCCGGCTGCTTTAGGCCTGGCCGTACTAGGGCAGTATTCGTGGAACGGAAAGCCCGCGGTGATCGCCAAGGGGTCATCCGCCAAAGCTGCGCCTGCTATTTCCGTTGGAAAATCCCAAATCCACCTGGCGCACGACGCGAAGAATCTTTATGTGTTCGCGTCCGTGAAACAGGACCATGCGCCGCGCAATAACAAGGAGATCAAGAACCTCTGGAACGGGGACAGCATCGAACTGGATATTTCCAGCAAGGCGGACATGGCTGGCAAGAGCCGCCTGAAAAAATCCGACTCGGATTACCAGATCGTCATGGCCCCGACCAGTGCCAGCGGCAATCCAGCCATCGTCTGCTTCAGTGCCGATTTCAAGAACATGGAGCTCAGCGTTACCCCTGACAAAACGGGTTATACGCTGGCCGCTACCATTCCTCTTTCGAATTTCCCCGGCCTTGACTGGCCTTCAGGCAAGAAGATCCGCTTTGACATGGCCGTCTCCAGATCCGGTACGGACGGCAACCGTGAGAATAAGACCTTCTGGAACGCGACCTCCGATGCCTGGGATAGCCCTGACGAATGGGGACTCGCGGTGATCGAATGAAAAACTCACTAAAGCGTCTGGGCCTGTTAACGCTGACAGGTTTAGCGCTGAATGCCCAAGCCTCGGTTCGGACCATCCAGGCTGATTATTCCCAAGTGAAGGGACCCAAGGACATGGCTTGGCGCGTCTGTGTGGGCGCTTGCCATGCCGCGCTGGATCTGCGCGAGGATTGGAAGCAGCAGCTCCAACAGGTCCACAAGGAATGCGGCTTTGAATACGTGCGTTTTCATGGGCTTTTAGACGACGACATGGAGGTTTATAGCGAGGACACCAAAGGCCAAGCGGTCTATAACTGGAAAAAAGTGGACGCGCTCTACGATTCCATTATCAAGACCGGCATGCGCCCCTTTGTGGAACTTGGCTTCATGCCGACCGCGCTGGCCAGCGGCACTCAGACCATCTTTTTTTACAAAGGCAATGTAACGCCCCCGAAGTCCTACGAAAAGTGGGGGGCGCTGATCGAGGCGCTGGTGCGTCATTGGGAGGAGCGCTATGGCCGCGCTGAGGTCAAGCGCTGGTACTTCGAGGTCTGGAACGAGCCCAATCTGGGCGGCTTCTGGGCCGGGACCGAGGACGAATATTTCAAGTTGTATCAGGCCTCTTCCAAGGCCATCAAGCGCGTTTGCGTAGACTATCAGGTAGGAGGACCGGGCTCGGCAGGCGGCGGCCTTATCAAGGAGACCATCGACTATTGCCAGGGCGTTCCAAGGGCGATGGCAAGTCCCGGGAAGGCGCTGAGCAACATGAAAGGGGAGTATTTCAAAGGCATCGCCTTGGAAGGGAAGCCCCTGCTCAGCCGTGGCAATGAAACCCTGAATTTCACTTGGAACGATGGATCCTCGCCCGACGCCGCGATTCCGGCGAACGGGTTTTCCGCCCGCTGGACCGGCCAGCTTCGACCTAAGCATGACGGCCAGTATTTTTTGACGCTCCGTTCCGACGATGGAGTGCGCGTCTGGGTGGATGGCAAGCTGCTGATCGACGAATGGAGCGACCACGCTCCCCAGACCAATACGGTCCCGCTCTCCTTGAAAGCTGGCGTAGGGATGCCTCTTCGCATCGAATACTACCAGGCTGGAGGTGGCGCCCTTTTGCAGGCCACTTGGCGCGAGGCAAGCCGCGAAGAGAAGGCGCAAGGAACCAAGAAATATCCGCCAGCTGCGCCCATTGATTTCATCTCCACCCACAGTTACGGAACCAACGGGCATCTCGACGAGTTCGGCCAGACCCAGAATTGGTTATTACCGAATCTGGATGCCGTGGTGGATTCGTTCAAAGACTTCAGGAAAAGAGTGAGTCTTTCGCTGCGCCCCGAGCTGCCCATTCATATCACCGAGTGGAGCACCTCCTATTCTCCCCGCGATTGCGCCCATGACAGCTACATCTCGGCCGCCTACATCCTCAACACCGTAAAAAAATCCGAAGGTCTGGTTAGCTCGCTTTCCTACTGGACCTTCACCGACATTTTTGAGGAGCCCGGTCTGCCGGATCAGGAACTGCACGGCGGATTCGGCCTGCTGACCATCAGCGGTTTGAAGAAGCCCTCGTATTTTGCCTTCAACTACTTGAATCGCCTTGGTGAAACTGAGCTCAAGTCCTCGGATGAAGCCTCTTGGGTCTGCCGCAGCGAAAAAGGCGTGCAAGTGCTGCTTTGGGATGCCCAAATGCTGGTCCAGGACCAAAAGACCGAGCCGAATAATGTGTTTTTCGTCAAAGATCTGAAGGCTCAGGACAGCGGCAAGGCCCGTGTGGAGTTGAGCCATCTACCGGCCGGTATCTACCATTTGAGCGTGCATAAGGTGGGCTATGCCACCAACGACCTCTTTGACGTGTATCGCAAGGCGGGAAGCCCCAAGAAACCCGATGCCAAGCAAATGGCGGCCTTTAAGAAGGCGACCCAAGACAAGCCAGTCTTGGCCCAGGACGTAAAAATCGGCGCCAACGGCCGTTTCCAGACCGAGCTTGCCATGCGTCAAAATGACGT
>JAZKAF010000110.1:0-8445 GCA_040389285.1 candidate division FCPU426 bacterium | reverse complement strand
GCTTGATCTGGAATTCCGGCTTGCCCTGGCGATAGCTGCTGTCCAAGTCCACCAGCCCGGGCACGTCCTGTTTCAGGGCGGTCACCAGGGTGCTAGCGTAGTCCGACAAAACTTTCAGGTCCTCGCCTTTCAGCACCAGGGTGAAAGGCTTCTGGTTGCCGCCGCTGACGTCGATATCGCCGACGGTGGGATTGGCCCCGGGAAAGGCCTCCCTCAGTTGGGCCCGGAACAGGGTCTTCAATTCGGAGGCAGTGGCCTTGCGCTGGCTGCCCAACTTCAGGCCCACGTACCAATTGGCCTTGTTGCCTTCGGCGATGAACTCGGTGACGTCGATGTCAGAATTGGCGCGCAAGGCCTTGTCCACCTCCAGGGCAACTTCCGAAGTGCGCTGCAAGCTGGTGCCCTCGGGCATCTCGATCCAGACCCCGAACTCGCTGGAGTCCGTGGCCGGGATAAAGGTCTTGGTGACAAAGCCGGCGGCTCCGAAGCTGCCGACGAAGATGAGAGCCGCGAAAGCCAGCGTGGCCAGACGATGGTCGACCACCCAACGGATGATGCGGCTGTAGCGCATCTCCATCCATTGCTGAAAACGCTCGAAGGGCGCGATGCCCTTGCGGGCGAAGGTGCCGAAAAGGGCCCCCACCGCAGCTCCGTACATGGCTCCCTTCATGCCGCCCATCACCGACCCGACCACGCCCGCCGAGACCAGGCCCACCAACCCGCCCCCTAAGCTGATGCCTGCGGGTCCCTCGTTCTTTTCGGCCTTGCCCGCGAAATAAGCGGAGAGCATCGGCGCGATGGTCAAAGCGTCGAACAGGGAGATGATCATGGCGAAGCACATGGTCAAACCGAACTGGCCCAGGAAGGTGCCGATCTGTCCGGACAAAAAGCCCACCGGCAGGAACACCGCGATCACCACCGCACTGGTGGCGATGACGGCCAGATTGACCTCGCGGGTCCCAAGCAAGGCGGCTCTCCAGGGGGTTTCGCCCCGTTCGATATGCCGGAAGATGTTCTCGCGGACCACGATGGCGTCATCGATCAAAAGGCCGACGCATAGCGACAGGGCCAATAAGGTCATCAGGTTGATGGTGAAGCCGGCCAGGTTCATCAGGATGAAGGCGCCCAGCAGCGAATTGGGCAGAGCCAGGCCGGTGATGAAGGTCGAGCGGAAATTGCCCAGGAAGAAATAGACCACCACGATGACCAGCAGGATGCCGATGGCGATGGTCTCGCGCACGTCGTCCACGTTCTGGCGGATCCAGAGCGAGCCGTCGCGCAGGGCCGCCAGGTGCGGGGCCCCTTCGGCCGAGGCCAGGGCTTCGTTGATCTTGGCCAGCTGCTTGCGGATGCCTTCAGCCACCTGCACGGTGTTGGTGCCGCTCTGCTTGTAGATCTTGAAGACGATGGAGCTGCGTCCGTTGACATAGGCCAGGCTGGTCGGCTCTTCCAAAGCGTCAGCCACCACGCCTAGGTCTTTGACGCGGACCGGCCGGTCAAAAAAGCTGACCACGGCGTTCTCGATCTGCTCCAGGCTGCGGTACTCTCCCAGGGTCCTGAAGCCTAAGTCCAGGCCGTCCTTGGTGACCTTGCCCACGGGCACGTTGCTGCTGTTCTCGCCGATGCGCCCCGCCACCAGGCCCGCGGACACGCCGCGCTCCTTCAACACTTGGCGGTCCAGCAGCACCTGCACCTCGCGCTTGGTGCCGCCCAGCAGGTCCACTTTGCCCACGCCGGGCACCTGTTCAAAACGGTTCTTGATCTGGTCCTTGGCAAGGTCATAGAGCTTCGCCGCGGGCAGATTGGATTCCAACCCGACCTCGAAGACCGGCAGGTCGGCCAGGGACAGGCGCAGGATGTTGGGGTCGTCCATCTCATGGGGCAGATGGGCCCTCAGATTTTGCACGCGGTTGCGCACCTGTTGCTCGGCGTTCTTCATGTCCGTGCCGGTGAAGAACTGGCAGGTCACGCTGCCGTAGCCGTCGTTGCTCTCGGAGAACACGCGCTTGATGCCAGCCAGGGTGGAAAGATCCTCTTCCAAGGGCCGCACCAGCAGCGTCTCGATCTCGGCGGGTCCCGCGCCGCGGTAGGGGGCGATCACGGTCACGACGGGAAATTCGATCTCGGGAAAAAGGTCCACTCCCAGCTTGGTGTAGGACAGGAACCCGATGAACAAGGAGGCCAGCACGATGCTGGACACGAAGATCGGCCGGGTCAGGGACAGGCGCGCCAGCAGGGGGGCCTGGGCTAGATCCTGCTCCCTCGTGGCTTTGTCGTCGTTAGGGCCCTTCACCATTTGAGTTTCCCTCCGTTGTAAAATTCCGCCTGGGCGGCCAGGATGCCGGCCTGCATCTTCAGGCGCAGGCTGTTGATGCGGGCCTGGTTGTAATCCTCTTCGAAACGCAGCACCTGGAAATTGGTGGTGCGGCCGTCGCGGTAGCGCTTCTTTTCGCGCTCGGCCTTGTCTTTTTGGATCTCTTCGAGCGCGCGGGCCAATTTGATCTGCTCGACCAGCGCCGCCCATTGGCCGTCGAGGGCCGTCCAATCCGATTCGGTCTTCAGCTTCTGTTCGACCAGCGTTTCCCGGCCCTGCCCGGCGGCCAGCTTGGCGCCTTCCAGCACCTTTTTATAAAGGGGCAGGTCCAGGGTGCTGGAAAGCTTGACCCCGACCACATAGGTCGGGTGGTCGAAGTCCCAGCTGCGGATGCTGTTGGTGGGGTATCCGGCTTTTTCAGGAAGGTCGGTCCCGCTGGTGGTGGCGCTGCCGAAGACGGAGAGGTCGGGCATGAAACGCTCCTTCACCTCGTCCACGGCCGCGTCTCCGCCCTCTACCCGCTTTTGGGCGGCCTGAAGGTCCAGGCGTTCTCCCACCGCTTCAGGCAGGGCCTTGGGCGGCTCGGGAAATTCCAGTTCTCCCACCGGCGACTTGGGATCGAGGCCGCGCAGCACATTGAATTTTTCGGCGGCCCGGGCCTCTTCCGCGCGGGTCTGATTCAGGCCGCTTTCCACCTGCTTCAAGGCCGCCTGCACCTGCAGCAGATCCACCTTGTCGACCAGGTTGTCCGAATACTTGGCGCGGGTCCAGTCCAGGATCCTTTGGTTGCGCTCCAGAGATTCGCTGAGCAGCAGGCCCACCGCCCGCATGCCGGCCAGGGTGATGTAGGCGGCCCTGGCTTCGAAGAGCATGCCCGCGGCGGCGTAACGGTTCATCAGGCGGGCGCCTTCGGAGGCCGCGTTGGCTTTGCGCTGCTGGATCTGGTATCCGCGAGCCCCGAAATCCCGCAAAAGGGGCTGGGAAAGCCCGAACGTCAGGCCGTTGGTCAGCGAATAAAAAGGGGCTCCGTCGGGCGAGATAAAGCTGCCCGAGGGAAAGCCGATGGCGTTGTTGCTTTCCTTAAAGCCCACGCTAAGACGGGTGCCGATCAGATTCAGCTGCTTGGATATCCGGGCTTCGGCGGTGGTGGCGGTGGCGCGGCTGGGACTGAACGGCGTGGTCGGTTCGGCTTGATCGTCGACATAGACCACCGAGGCGTCCAGCATGGGCGAGAGCATGGCGCGAGGTTCCAGCGCGGCGAGGCCCAGGGCGGCATCTGCGGCCTTGGCAGCGGCCACGGCCCGGTTGCCAAGGTTCACCTCGGCTAGATAGTCCTGCTGGGTCAATCTTCCGGCCGGCAATTCCGTGGCCAGGCTCCCCGCCAAAAGGACGATCCAAAAAATTCGACGCATCTTCTTCCCCCTGAGGTTCATGCGCCCAAAAAGGCGCCTGCTTCGCGGCAAAATATCATTTTATACGGTGCGCGCCTGAAATACGATTGGAATCAGCCAGTATTCTTCATCCCTGCCGCCACCCCGTTGATGCAAAGCAGGATGGCCTCTTCCAGCTCTTTTTCGGCCTCCGGCCCGCCTTGGCCCTGGCGCAGCCGCTTTAAAAGCTCGATCTGAATGCTGGATAAGGGGTCGATATAGCGGTTGCGCCGCTCCAGCGAGGCCTTTAATTCCGGCTCCTTTTCCAGCGGATAAGCCACTCCGGCCACCTTGCAGACCCCGTCCACGCACCGCTGGTATTCGGCGGTGATGGCCTCGACGATCCTGGTCCGTAAGGAGGGATCCGCGACCAATCCGGCATAGCGCTTCATGATGCTGAGATCGGCCTTCTCAAGGGTCATCTGGGCGTTGGCGATCAGGTCCGTGAAAAAAGGCCATTGGCGGTGCATGGTCTGCAGCTCGCGCAGGGCCGCCTCGCCCCCCGACGCCAGGCGGGACTGCAAGGCGGACCCGAGCCCGTACCAGCCGGCCAGGATAAAACGGCTCTGGGTCCAGGCGAAGACCCAGGGGATGGCCCGCAGTTCGTTGATCGAGAATCCGGAAGCGCTGCGGCTAGAGGGCCGGCTGCCGATGCGCGCGCGGCTGATCTCGCCGATGGGGGTGGCCTGCAAAAAGAATTCAGTGAACCGTGGATCGTCGTAGACCAGGGCGCGGTAGGCGCGCATCGAATCTTCGGCGATGACAGCCAGGGTCCGCTCCCAGGCGGGATCGCCGTCGCTCTTGGCGCTTTGAAAGGAAGCCAGCAGCACCGCCGAACTGATCTGTTCCAGATGCGCCAGCGCCCAGGAGGGCTCGGAATAATTGTCGCTGACCACTTCGCCCTGCTCGGTCAGGCGGATGCGTCCTTCGACCGTGTGAGGAGGCTGGGCCAGGATGGCCCGATGGGCAGGGCCGCCTCCGCGGCCGACCGTGCCGCCCCGGCCGTGAAAAAGGGTCAGGGTCACGCCGGCCTTGCGCGAGGACTCGCGCAGTTCGAGCTGGGCGCGGTAAAGATACCAGCGGCTGGCGGCGTAGCCGATCTCTTTGTTGGAGTCGGAATAGCCCAGCATGATCTCCTGGCTGTCGCCGCGCAGACGCAGATGGTCGCGGTAGACCGGGCTTTCGTAAAGGCGGGCGACGATAGGCCCGGCGAGCCCTAGATCCTTGCGGGTCTCGAAAAGCGGGACCAGGTCGAATCGGCTAAGGCTGCCCGGCACGTAAAGGCCGCTCTGGCGCATCAGCCACAGCAAGGCCAGCACGTCGCTGGCCCCGTGGGTCATCGAGATGACGTAGGTCTGCAGCGCCTCGGGATCCAGCTCCTCCAGGATGCGCTTCGACTTGCGAAGGGTCTCCATCAGCTCGGCGTCCTGGGCGCTTAAGTCCTCCGCGGTCCAGGAGACCGGCCCTGCAAAGCTAGCTTCCAATAACCGCAGGCGTTCGTCCTCAGACAAGGCGGCGTAGTCCGGGCAAAGGCCGGCCGAACGCATCAAGCCACTGACCGCGGCTAAATGCACCCCGCTATGCTGGCGGATATCCAGGCGCGCCAGCTGCAGGCCGAAGACTTCGACCTGGCGCCGCATCTCGTTAAGGGATCCGTGGGCGATGATGGAGCCCTGGTTCTCGCAAAGCGAAGCGGCCATGACGTCCAGGTCTGCCAAAAATTCGTCGCGATGGCGGTACCAGCTGCCCGGCGCCAGGGACGCGCTGCGCCCGGGCCGTTCCCCACGGAATAGGTTGGTCTGCAGCACGCAGCGCTTGATCTTTTCGCGGATAAAAAAGCATTTGCGGCGGTAGGGTTCAGCCGCCAGACCTAAGCTCATCTCTTCCGCCAGGACGGGAAAGCGCTTGCCGTCCTCTTCCAGCGACTTGAGCAAGGCCGGACTGACCCTCACCTGGGTGCTGGACAAGCTGAGCCGCTCCGAGAGGTCTTTCATGGAGCGCATGTGCATGTCCATGGCCGTATCGCGCATCACGCAGACCACTTCTCCGGTGGTCTGCGCGGTGACCAAAGGATTCCCATCCCGGTCGCCGCCGATCCAAGTGGCGAAGCGCAGGGCTGGCGCGGGATGGCTCTCAATATCCTCGCCTCCCCAGGCCTCGCGCATGGCCCATTCCAGCTCGCGATAGAACTTCGGCACCGCCTCGGAAAGGGATTCCTCAAAGAACACCAGGTTGCGGCGGCACTCCGTCAATACGGAAGGACGCTCGCGCCTCAGATCGTCACTTTGCCAGAGCGTGACGATCTCCTCCAGCAAAGCCAAACGGCTGCGCTCGGCTTCCTGGACGTCAAGGCCCGGCTTTAAAAGATGGACGGCATGGCGGGTCAGTCGGTGGAGTATCTTCAGGGTGGTGCGCCGCCGCGATTCGGTGGGGTGGGCGGTGAAGACGGGCATGATCAGGGATTCTTTTAAAAAGGCCTCGAAGTCATGCAGGGAAAGGCCTTCGGCTTTCAAGCGCGCCAGGGCGGCGCGCAGCGGACGCTCGCCTCCGGGAAGCAGCGATCCTTTTTCGATCTGGTCGATGGCGTGGATCTTCTCGGCCAGGTTGGCCATGCCGAAATAATGCGTGAAGGACTTGATCATCACGACCAAGTCCTTCAAAGGCATGCCTTCCACCACCCGGGCGAGTTCGTCAGCCTTAGCCCCCTGGGCGCTCTTGCGAAAATCTTTGGCGAGTAGCCTGAGGGTCTCCACCATGCGGAAGGCCGGCTCGCCCTCCTGGCGCAAGATGACCTTTCCCAGCATCCCGGCCATCAGCCGGATCAGGTAATCCGGAGACTCCGGGTGTTTGTCGACCTCGGGCACGGATACTTACTATTTTTTGTCGGCTGCGGGTTTCGCGACGGCATCCGCCGTGGGCGCTGGGCTGGGTGCGGGGGTCGGCACCCGCGTGGGTTTGACCTTGGGCGCGTAAGGATCGCCTTTTTCGACGGGCATCTTATGCTCCATCCACTGCGGCCAGCCGCCAAAGAACACAGCCACGTTCTTATGGCCCTTTTCCACCAGGAACTTGGCCGCCTTTTCCGAAAGGCGGCAACCCACGCCGTGGCAATAGGTCACCAGCTTGTCGGCCCGCTTGATCTTCTTTTCGTACATGGCGTAGTACTTGTCCGCCTCGCCGGCCGGCAAAGGAATGGCGCCGGGGATGTGCCCGTCGTCATATTCCGACTTGGCCCGCGCGTCGCAGAAAAGGATGTTGCGTTTGGTGTGGTATTTTTTGGCCTTCTCAAAAGTCACGTGCTCCCAGTCCTTGGCCCAGTCGGGCGGCTGGTAGTCCACGTAGAGCGGCTTGGGCGTCGGCACCGTTGTGGGGGAAGTGGCCGGCTTGGCCTCCGTGGCCGGGCTGACACCCTTGGCCGCGGTCTCGGCGGCGGCCGCCAGGGGTCCCGCGCCCAGGGCCATTAGGCCGAAGAAGAAGGCTAAAAGGACGCTTTTTTTCATTTGGCTGCTCCTTGATTGTCCGGTTGAAATTGAAGAAACTATTTTTCCACGCTAAGCCCAGCGGCGCAATAATAATCAAAGACGCCTAAACACAAGGTGCAGTTCCCAAAAAGCACGACGAGGATCCATGCCGATCAGCAGCGAACATTGGAAAGATTTCGAGCTCCTGGACTCCGGGGACGGGATGAAGCTGGAGCGATGGGGCGAGATCGTCCTTTCCCGTCCCGATCCCCAGGCTCTGTGGCAAAAAGGGCGCCCCGGCGCCTGGAGCAGCGCCCAGGGCGTCTATCACCGCGACGAAAAAGGGGGCGGTCACTGGGAATTCAAGAAAAAACCTCCCGAATCCTGGACTCTGAAGTACCGGGACCTGGCTTTCAAGGTCCGGCCCACGGATTTCAAGCATACGGGCCTTTTTCCGGAACAGGCCAGCAACTGGGACTGGATGGCTGAAAAGGTGGCCGAAGCGAAACGGCCCATCCAGGCCCTGAACCTTTTTGGCTACACCGGCGCGGCCACGGTGGCCCTGGCCAAAGCCGGCGCGTCGGTGGCACATGTGGACGCGGCCAAGGGCATGGTGCAGTGGTGCCGGGAGAACGCTGCCTTAAACGGCCTGGCCGATGCGCCCATCCGTTACTTGGTGGACGACGTATCCAAATTTGTGGACCGGGAGCTGAGGCGCGGCAACCGCTATGACGCCGTGGTGATGGATCCCCCCAGCTACGGCCGCGGCAAGAGCGGCGAGACCTGGAAACTTGAAAAACACCTTTGGCCGCTGATGGCGCTGTGCTCCAAAACGCTGTCCAAGAATCCGCTTTTTGTCCTGGTCAATTCCTACACCACCGGCCTCTCGCCCACCGTGCTGGCCAACCTGGTCTCGGACATGGTGAAAGGCCGCGTAGGCCAGATCAGCAGCGGCGAACTGGGCCTTAAACAGGGGTCGGACGGAAAAATGCTACCCTGCGGCGTTTTTTGCCGATGGGAAAGTTGAACCGTTTTATTCCAGATCTGGGAAAATGATAAAAACAACGCGTGGAGGCGCCTTATGTTGAAACAAGCCATGCAAGACGCGATGAACAAGCAGGTCAACGCCGAATTATTCTCCGAATACCTCTATCTCGGGATGGCCGCTTATTTCGAAGAGGAAGGGTTTCAGGGGATGGCGAGCTGGATGAAGGTGCAGGCCGGCGAGGAACATGTCCAC
>JAZKAF010000109.1:525-9756 GCA_040389285.1 candidate division FCPU426 bacterium | reverse complement strand
CGATGTCTCCCCTCGAAGTTCGTTCGGCTGCGGCCGCGTCTCGGCCGAAGGTTTTCCGTGTTGCCTGACGTATTCAAAGGCCGCGATCGAAGCGGCCACGCTGACATTAAGGCTTTGCGATTCGCCATACTGGGGGATGCAGAGCGCGGTGACGTCCGGGGTCCCGGAGGCGTCAAAGCTAAGACCCACCCCTTCGTTCCCAAGCACCAGGGCCGTCTTGAGCGGGAAATTCACCGCGGCCAGCGAAGTCCCCTGGCCCGGGGCCAGGGCGAAGATGCTGTATCCTTCAGCCAACAGAGAAGTTTTGCAGTGGTCGAAATCCTTGTGGAATTTCGAAGGCACCTTTTTGAACGATCCCACGGCTGGGCCGGGATCGAACCATTCGATGCCCACCAGATGCACTTCCCGGGCGCCGAAGATCTCGGCGCTGCGATAGATCTTGCCGATGTTGAAATCGGGCTTCAGATGGTCCAGCACCAGCACGAACTGGTGGCAACCTGGCACCGCGCCACCGGCTTTGTAGCGCTGCCGCAAAAATTCAAGCTTGGTCCGTTCAGTCTTTCCCTTGGACACGCCCAATCAATCTGCCGCGGCCGCGGGCGCGGCCTCCAGCTTGGAGCAGAACGACTTCAGGCGATCCAGGCCCTTTTGGATCGAGGCGAGGTCCGTGGCATAGGACAGGCGGATGTGGTCGGGCGAACCGAAGTCCGCTCCGGGCACCACTGCCACCTGCTCGGCTTCCAGCAACTGGGCCGCGAAGTCCGTGGAATTGCTGATGGGCTTGCCGCCGAAGCTCTTGCCAAAATGGCGCGAGACATTGGGGAAGGCGTAGAAGGCGCCGTCCGGTTTCAGGCAGCTGATCCCTTCGATGGCGTTGAGGCCCGCGATCATCAGGTCCCGGCGCTTCTCGAATTCCACCCGCATGCGCTCGACGTCCGCGCCGTCGCCGCGAATGGCCGCCAGGGCGGCCTTCTGCGACATCGAGGCGGGATTGCTTGCGCCGTGCGACTGGATGTTGTCGATGGCTTTCATCACGGCCGCGGGCCCGGCCGCGTAGCCGATGCGCCAGCCCGTCATGGAGTAGGCCTTGGACATGCCGTTGACCGTGATGGTCTTGGCGAGCATGGCCGGGGACAGCGAGGCGATACTGACGTGCTTGGCGCCGCCGTAGACCAGCTTCTCGTAGATCTCGTCGGAGAGGACGAAGACATCCTTCTTTTCAAGCACCGCCGCCAGCTCGGAGAGCTGCTCACGGTCGTACATGGCCCCGGTGGGGTTGCTGGGGCTGCAAAGGATAACCAGCTTGGTCTTGTCGCCGATGGCCCTTTCCAACATCTTAGGCGGCACGCGAAAGCCGTTGTCCTCGTCGGTTTCCAGGATCACGGGCTTGCCGCCCGCCATCTTGACGATCTCGGGATAGCTGACCCAGTAAGGCGCGGGGATGATGACCTCGTCGCCTTCATCCAGCAGGGCCAGGCAGACATTGGCGATGGAATGTTTGGCGCCGTTGGAGACCACCACTTGCGAGGCCTCCACCGCGATCGAATTCTCGCGGCCCAGCTTCTCGGCGATGGCCTTGCGCAGGTCCATGATGCCGGCTGAAGCCGTGTATTTGGTGAAGCCCTTTTGGATGGCCTCGATCCCGGCGTTCTTGATAAAGTCGGGCGTGTCCATGTCCGGCTCGCCCGCGCCAAAGCCGACCACATCCTTGCCTTCGGCCTTCATCTGGTTGGCCTTGGCCGTGATGGCCAGGGTCGGGGAGGCCTGGATGCTGAGGGCTCGTTTGGAAAGTTTAGGCACTTGTCGCTCCTCTTAGATCTTTCTTGAATTCAAAACAATCGCAGACCTGGTCCAACTCAAAACGTTTTTTCCACCAAGATGACGGCCTGAGATCCCTTAGCCGCGATCCCTGCGCTAGGTCCAGGGCGCCGGCCACCGCTTCGGCGATCGAGGCGTCGGAAGCCTCAGCCTCGAACAAAGGCCCAATGCCGCTTCCCGGATCCGCCACACAAAGGACCTTGTGGTCAGCGCTCATGGCGCAACGCGGGACCGTGAACGTCAGCCGCTCTTCAATGTCCGTCCACCACTCTGGGCTTACCTTCGCAAGTAGATCCTTGGCCGCACGGGCATTCGCGGGCGCGGCCTTCCCCTGTCCAGCAAGCCGAGCCACCACGCCGCCTGGCTCGAGGCTGTACTTATGTTTTTTAAAGAATTCCGCGGCCGCGCCTTCCGGCACCCCGGGGAAAAAGAGCGGCGGCGGGCCGAATCCGGCCCGAAAAACGCGGGCTCCCTCGCCAAAGCCGCGTTCCTCGCTGCGCTCCAACATCTCGGTGGCCAGGCCCTTGCGCTGGTAATGAGGCGCCACCGCGATCAGCTTGATCCAAGCCGTTTCGCCGCTCAAAACCAGGGACAAAAATCCCAATACCTCGCCCTTTTCGCGGGCCATGAGGACCAAATTCGGATCAAAAAGCGGGTCGGCCATGATCAAGCCGGCCAATTTTTCAGCGTCCCAGGGCTCACCCAGAGCCACCGTCAGCATGCTGGCGACAGCAGGGTAATTGAGCTTGTTGGGCGGCCTTATTTCCATAGGAAATATTGATTTTACGGGATGAAATCTTAAATTTCAAACATAGAAAGACCGCTTGAACTAGTTAATAAAAGGGCTAAAATGCATGGGTTTGCCGATATGATTGATTGACGGCGGCGGGAGATTACCCCTATAATCCCCACTCTCCAAACCGCCCGTATGCCGAGGTGGCGGAATGGTAGACGCACCGGACTTAAAATCCGTTGGGCTTAACGGCCCGTGCCGGTTCAAGTCCGGCCCTCGGCACCAAAAAATCTGGGTTCGACGCGGGGTGGAGCAATGGTAGCTCGTTGGGCTCATAACCCAAAGGTTGTAGGTTCAAGTCCTACCCCCGCACCCAGAATAAAAAAGGCCATTTCCGCAAGGGAATGGCCTTTTTTATTGGAAGAATGCACCGCCCTATCACGCTGTTAACGAGCTTTCCATTGACTCAAAACGGCTTTGCCCAGGTAAACAAATAGGGCAGGTTCGCATGCAGATCGGATTTTTCAAGGTCCAAATCGCGCCGCATAAACTCGTTAAAACTATCTGCAGCCGGATATATATAATGGTCGTAACTTATTAACTGAACAATCGAACTAAGCATCGAGATTGCAAAAGCGGAAGTTAGCCAAGGATCTCCCAAAAAATTATTTGTTCGATTATATAAAAAAGAAATACGCCACAAGGCAACTCCAGACGCGACAGTTCCAACAGGCAAAGCATATTTTTCTACGCTATTGAAGCGATGGATAAAATTAGCAGAAACGGTATCTCCGCTAGCATCAAAAAAATGTTCGAGTTTTGAAGTGCCATACACCGTGTACATTTTTTTTGAACCAAGACGAAAATTATCCAACATGGTCCAATCATTCCAGCGACGAGCTTTCGCTTCATAAAATTTATAATGTTCGATTTTTTCTTCTTTGGAAGCGGTTTTAGACAAACTTGAATAAGGCTTTAATTCGGCACAACCCATCGAAAAACTAAAGAGCAACAATAAAATGAATATGAAATTAACCCGTGACATAAAGTCTCCCCTCACCAATCCAATAAAGTCTCTTCTCCCTGCTTCAACGTAAGTTCCTTTTTCTCGCCGTTGGCCAGCAAGATCACTTTTCCGCTGCCGCGTTTTGCGGAGATCGCTACTTTTTTCAGGGTTTTGTGCTCCCATTGCATGGCGATCTCGTAGCCGCCGCGGGCGCAGACGCCGGAGATGGATCCGGTGTCCCAGGCGTCGGGCAGGGCGGGTAGCAGCGTGATCTCGCCTTCTACGGACTGGACCAGCATCTCCAAAAAGGCGGCTGAGCCCCCGAAATTGCCGTCGATCTGGAAAGGTGGATGGGCGTCCCAAAGGTTCGGGTAGGTCCCGCCGCCACCACCGTAGTTGATCTTGGCCCCGTCAGGTGGCACATAACGCATCAGTTCGCGCAGCATTTTGTACGCGTGATTCCCGTCCCGAAGCCGGGCCCAGAGGTTGATGCGCCAGCCTTTGGACCAGCCTGTGGTCTCGTCACCTTTGATCTCAAGGGTCTTGCGGCAGGCCGCGGCAAGATCAGGGCTGCCAGATACCGTGATCTGATGGCCCGGGTAAAGGCCGAATAAGTGGGATTGATGGCGGTGCCGGGGATCTTCGTCTTCCCAGTCGTAGTACCACTCTTGAAGGTTCCCCTTCTTGCCGATCTGATAGGGATGCAGACTGGCCAGGGCCTTTTCCAGCCTGGTCCGAAATTCAAGGTCAGTATCTAAGACTTTGGAGGCGGCGATAGTCTGTTCGAAACATTCCCGGATCATGGCGAGATCCGCGGTGCCGCCGAAGAGTATGGCCCCATGATAGCCTTTGGAGTCGACATACTTGTTCTCCGGCGAGCTGGAGGGCGATGTGATCAGCTTTCCTTGCGCATCCTCCACCAGCCAGTCCTCGCAAAAAAGAGCCGCCCCGCGCATGAGCGGGTAAGCCTGGTCTTTTAGGAATTTTTTGTCCTGGCTGAACTGATAGTGTTCCCAAAGATGGGTGCTCAGCCAGGCGCCGCCCATGTTCCAATTGGCCCAGACAGGATCGCCCTCGCCAAAATTACCGACCGGGTTGCTCATGGCCCAGATATCGGAATTATGGCAGGCGGTCCAGCCACCTTGGATCCCATAAAAATTCTTAGCGGTCACAGCACCGGTGCTAGCGATGTTTTTAATAAGGCCGAGGAGGGGTGCGTGCATCTCGGAAAGATTCGCGTTCTCGGCCAGCCAGTAGTTTTCTTCGACATTGATGTTGGTGGTGTAGTTGCTGCTCCACGGTGGCTGGAGATAGGGATTCCAAATGCCCTGAAGATTGGCCGGGACCCCCGGGGTACGCGAGCTGCTGATCAGAAGATAACGGCCGAATTGGAAATAAAGGACTTCCAGGCCTTTGTCATCGGCTCCTTCGGCATAGCGCTTCAAGCGCAGATCCGTGGGTAGCTCCGACCCCGTGCCCCTCAAGTCGAGGGCCAGGCGGTCAAAATAGCCCTTAAAGTCGATTAAATGGGCCTTTTTAAGGTCCTCGTAGGATTTCGCGTAGGCTGACTGCATCGACGCGGTGGCTAGGACTTGGTCATCTAACCCTTGAGTCGCAGGATCTTTGTCAAAGCCGTTGAAGCTGGTGGCGATGGCCACCAAGACCACGGCCTCGCTGCCACCTTCCAGGGATAAGACGCCGTTCGAGGACTTGATGGTCCCGTCGCTGGCCTGGATCTTGACCCGGGCGCTGAAGCGGGTCCCTTTGCTGGAATCAAAGGACACGGCATCCGCACGGCCGCCGCGGTAATCCGGTTCTGCGTGGATCGGGGCACAACCCCGCGCCTTCAAAAGGTTGTCGGACAACTCGACCTGATACTTCAATAGGCTGTCAAACTTCAGCGCGAAATTCAGGGCGCCTTTTTTTGAGCTCGTGAGTTTGATGGCGATGATCTTGTCGGGATAAGAAACGAAATATTCCCGGCTGAAGCGGACACCATCCACTTCATAGCTGAGGTCAGAAACGGCCCGGCTGAGATCCAAGCTGCGTCGATAGTTTTTAGATGGTCCGTTATGCTTGAAGTTGATGAGGAGGGTGCCAAGCGGGGCGTAAGATTGCGAAAAAGTCCCCTGCATCTTTTTGCTGATGGAGTCTGCTAAGGGGTAGTCTTCTTTTTTTAGGGCAGCGCGGAGGGCTGGGAGAAATGTGTGGGCATCGGGATTCATGTCGGCCTGGACCGGCCCGCCCGACCACAAGGTGGCATCGTTGAGAAATATCTTATCCGACTCCACGCCGCCAAAAACCGAAGCGCCTATCCGGCCGTTGCCAAGGGGGAGGCATTCTTCAAAGTACTGCGCGGGTTTGTCGTACCAAAGGGAAAGATCCGCGGGAGCCGCGGTTGTGCCAGCCGTCCATGCCATCAGGCCCGCCGCAAGAAAGTCGCGATATCTCAGGATTATTTTCGGATCGCCAGTTTGAACTTAGCGACTGTCTCGGGACCGAAACCAGGGTCGATCTGCAAGGCCAGCAAATAGACACCGGAAGCCATCTCTTCAATGCCCATTTCCACGGATTTCACGCCCGAGGCCATCTCACCAAGATCCTGGGTTTTCACGGTGCGACCGCTTAAGTCAGCCAAGATCAGCCGTCCGCGGCCCGGCTTAGTAACACGGAAAACCGCGGTCGCCCGGTCGCGAGCGGGATTGGGATAGGCGAGCAGGGTCTTGCCACCCAATAGTTGTTTGCCCGCTTCTTCTATGGCGGATTCGCGCTCTACACCCTTGGACCCGGCCAGACCGAGCTCGCCTAAAAACGGAGCGTCCTGGCCCGCCAAATGGTGGAAATAACCCGATAAAACCACACCTTTGGGCCAGGCCAGCAAGGCATAGGTGTTGTTGTCCGGCTCAGGATCCCAGGAGCTCAGCTCCCCGCTCTGCCTGTCAAAGGCCGCCACCCGGCGCGGCTGGCCATTGGCCTTCAAAAAATCCCCGCCGACATAGATATTTTCGCCCTGGGCGCTGAGAGCACCGGCCCCGGCGCTTAAGTCCGCCCGCCAGGGTTTCAGGGTCAGGCTTGCCGCATCCAGCGCGAAAGCATTGGAGTGCGCGCTGCCGTTGACCGTGTTGATCTCGACGCCGACCGAGTAATAAACGCCTCGGTAAAAGATGCTGCGCAGGACCTCTTTGTTGGCTGTGCCGTCGACCACGACCTGTTTATCCAAGGCCGCTCCGCTCGCGCTGGAAAGCAAGGCTACCAATCCCCGCTCCTGGCCGCCACAGTGGCTGAAAAATCCGGTGGCCAGAACTTGGCCCGGAAAGGCTCCATCCCAGACCACGCTGTTCACGCGGGCATCGGGCTGAGGATCGAACGCGGTGGCCTCTCCACGGCCATGGTCCGCATCCGCGACCTGCGCCAGGCGAAGCCGGGACAAGTCCCCCAGATGCTTGAAGGTTCCCGCGATGTACAGGGTCCCCTTAGGTCCAACTGACATGGCGTCCACCAAGCCATCGGGCCCGGGATTCCATTCCGCGATAAGCCCGGAATTCCTTCCGGCCCCTTTGGCCGCGTAAACAGCCGCTAGGTAGCGCCGTGGCTGTCCCCCGACGCTCTTGAAGGTGCCTCCCAGATAAATCTTATCGCCGATGGCCACGACGCAGGCGACCACGCCTTCCTTCACATCCGGATCCCAGGGCAGCACAGCGCCTGAATTCAGGTCAATGGCCACCACCCTGTTATGGCTCTGGCCGCCGACGGTCTTGAATTCGCCGGCCAGATACGCCACTCCATCAGCTAAACAGACCCCATTGCGCAGGGCGCGTCCATCGGCCACAGGAAATGGCCGCAGCGAGTCGGGCGACGCAAACGCGCCGCCCGACGTCAGGACGATCATGCATAGCCATAGGATCTTCATACTTCCTCCAACCGCGAAGGCTTACTTCTTGAACGGATCCGAGAACAACGCCGAAGCGCCCAATTCCGCCTCGATCTCAAGCAGGCGGTTGTACTTGGCGATGCGCTCGCTGCGGCAAGCCGAGCCGGTCTTGATCTGGCCGCCGCCCATGGCCACGGCAAAGTCGGCCATGAAAGCGTCCTCTGTCTCGCCCGAACGGTGCGAGATGATGTAGCTCCATCCAGCCTTGCGGCACATGTCGATGGTCTCGATGGTCTCGGTGACCGTCCCGATCTGGTTCAGCTTGATGAGGACGGAATTCGCGGCCTTTTCTTTGATGCCACGGGCCACATAGTGGGTGTTGGTGACGAAAAGGTCATCGCCCACGATCTGAACCTTAGAGCCCAGTTCGCTGGTCAGGTCTGCGAAACCTTTCCAGTCATTTTCGTTAAGTCCGTCTTCCAGCGAAACGATGGGGTACTTGGCGGCCCATTCGGCCCACATCTTGCGCATGCCAGCGGTATCTTTCTTGCCTTGGCCCGACTTGGCAAGGTCATAGGCGCCGTTCTCATAGAAAGAGCTCGCCGCGGGATCCAGGGCGATGGACACGTCCTTGCCCGGGGTGTAGCCGGCAGCCTTCACCGCTTCCATGATCAATTCGCAGGCTTCGTCGTTGCTCTTCAGGTTGGGGGCGAAGCCGCCTTCGTCGCCAACGGCTGTGGAATAGTCTTTCTTGTGCAGGATGGCCTTCAGCGCGTGGAAGGTCTCCGCGCCCCAGCGCAGGGCCTCAGCAAAGGTCGGGGCTCCGATAGGCATGGCCATGAACTCCTGGAAATCCACGCTGTTGTCCGCGTGCTTTCCGCCGTTCAGGATGTTCATCATGGGCACGGGCAGCCTGCGGGCTCCCGGACCGCCAAGGTAGGCGTAGAGGGGCAGACCAGCGGCCATCGAGGCTGCGCGGGCCGCGGCCATGGACACGCCGAGCATCGCGTTGGCGCCCAGCTTGGCCTTGTTCGGGGTCCCGTCCAGCTTGATCATCAGATGATCGATGTCGGCCTGCGAGGCCGGGTCCATGCCCTTGAGCTTGGGCGCGATGACGCTGTTCACGTTGGCCACCGCCTTCAGGACGCCCTTGCCCAGATACCGGCTCTTGTCCCCGTCGCGAAGTTCCACAGCTTCGTTCTCGCCGGTGGAGGCTCCCGAAGGGACGCCCGCCGCGGCTTTCATCCCGTTTTCAAGCTCCACGCTGACGCGAAGGGTGGGGTTTCCACGCGAATCCAGGATCTCGAGGGCACTGACCGATTTAATAGCGCTGCTCATCATTTCTCCTTGTTTCTGGTTGGTGTTGAAGACCCCTAGCATACCATAAGAAATTTTCTTTGCTAGGTAAGGCGATACACGCTGCGGGCGTTGTCCCGAAAAATGGACTGAAAGGCCGTGGGGTGAAAAGCCCTTACATAGCCATCCGTGATCCCGTAAACCTGCCTGTAATCCGCGGCCAGGCCGCAAACTGGCCAATCCGACCCGAATAGCAGCCGTTGGGGGCCAAAAGCCTCGAAAACCACGTCTAAATAGGCTTTAAAATCCTCGGTTTTCCAGGCAGTCCAGTTGGCCTCGGTTACCATGCCCGAGACCTTGCAGCAGACGTTTTCGTGGGCGGCCAAGGCCAGGATGCCGTCTTGCCATTGGGAGAGCTCACCCGAGGCGATCAAGGGCTTGGCAAGGTGGTCCAAGACAAAACGCAAACCCGGGAATTTCGAGGCTATTTGGGCGGCGAAGGACAAG
>JAZKAF010000109.1:0-515 GCA_040389285.1 candidate division FCPU426 bacterium | reverse complement strand
CGGCTTTCTCGACGGTTTCGAGGCCCCTTAAGAATTCCGGACGCAGCATGAAGGCGTCGTCGGCTTCACTTTGAAGGGCATGCCGCAGGCCCTTGAATTTCGGATCCGCGCTGAACTCGGCGATCTGGCTGGCAACCGAAGCGGAACAAAGATCCACCCAGCCTACCACGCCTAAAATAAAGGGGTATTCGCGCGCCAGCTCGAGCAGCCAACGGGTCTCTTCTAGGCTCTGGCGGGCTTGGACCGCCACGCTGCCCTCGAATCCCAAAGGTTCCTGAACTGCGCGCAGATCTAGGGGAAGAAAGTCCCTGCGCAGGACCGCCATACGCGAGTCGATCCAAGCGTATTCTTTTTCAGAGTAGCGCCAAAAATGCTGATGCGCGTCGATGCCACCCATGCCCGGGGTCAGGACCTTGGAAAGGGCGCGAGGGATCCCGGCTTCATCTGAATGCTATAGCCCGGTTGGAGGGGCGCCAAATACCGGCCACGAACGACTTGTACGGGTTCCACAAAGT
>JAZKAF010000108.1:0-15769 GCA_040389285.1 candidate division FCPU426 bacterium | reverse complement strand
GGGTTGATGTCCAGGCGGCCGGCCAGGGAATAGGCCATCACCACCTCGGGCGAGCCGATAAAGCTCATGGTGGCGTTGTTGCCGTCATTGCGCGCCGGGAAGTTGCGGTTGTAGGAGGAGATGATCGAATTGACCTCTCCAGGCTTGATGTCGTCGCGCTTCCACTGGCCGATGCAGGGTCCGCAGGCGTTGGCCATCACGGTGGCGCCCACCTTTTCGAGCATGGCCATCTGGCCGTCGCGCTTGATGGTCTGGAAGATCTGCTCCGAGCCCGGCGTGATCATCAGCGGCGTGATCGCCTTGGCACCCTGGGCCGTGGCCTGGCGCGCCACATCCGCGGCGCGGGAGATGTCTTCGTAGGAGGAGTTGGTGCAGGAACCGATCATGGCGGCCTTCAGCTCCATGGGATAGCCTCCGTCCTTGGCGTCTTGGGCCATCTTTGACACGGCGTGCGCCAGGTCCGGGGTGTGCGGCCCGACCAGATGGGGTTCCAGCGCGGAGAGGTCGATCTCGATGACCTGGTCGTAATGGCTCTTGGGGTCGGCTTCGCATTCCGCGTCCGGCTCCAGCAGGTCTTTGTTCTTGTCGGCCAGGTCGGCCAGGTCGCTGCGCTTGGTGGCGCGCAGGTAGCGGGCCATGCTGTCGTCGTAAGGGAACAGGGAGGTGGTGGCCCCGATCTCGGCGCCCATGTTGGTGATGGTCCCTTTGCCAGTGCAAGACAGGGTGCGCGAGCCCGGGCCGATGTATTCGACAATGGCGTTGGTGCCGCCCTTGACCGTCAGGATCTGGGCGACCTTCAGGATGATATCCTTGGGCGAGGCCCAGCCGCTCAGCTTGCCGGTCAAGTAGACCGCGATCTTCTTGGGATGCTTGACCACCCAGGGCAGCCCTGCCATCACGTCAACGGCGTCCGCGCCGCCCACGCCGCAGGCCACCATGCCCAGGCCGCCGGCGTTGGGGGTGTGGCTGTCGGTGCCGATCATCAGGCCGCCGGGGAAGGCGTACTGTTCAAAGACCACCTGGTGGATGATGCCCGAACCGGGCTTCCAAAAGCCGATGCCGAACTTGTTGGAGGCTGAAGCCAGGAAGTGGTAGACCTCCTTGTTCACGTCCAGGGCGCGGGTCATGTCCGCGCCCGCTCCTTCATAGGCCTGGATCAGGTGGTCGCAGTGGACCGTCGAGGGAACTTTGACCGTGGGGATGCGCGCCTGCGCGAACTGCAGGATGGCCATCTGGGCCGTGGCGTCTTGCATGGCCACTCGGTCCGGGCGCAGGTCCAGAAAGCCTTCGCCGGGCTTCAACACCTGGCCAGCGGGATCGTCCAGGTGGCCGAAGACCACTTTTTCCATCAAGGACAGCGGGCGCTTCAGGCGCTCGCGGATGATGGCAAGCCTCTGGCGGGTGGTCTTGTAGGCGTTTTCAACCATGGCGGGCGTGGTCTCAATGATAGGCATCGATCTCTCCGTTTTTGGGCGATTGGGAATAAAGATTTTGAAAAGAAAAGGGCTCAAACGCAAGAGGATTTTAACTATAATCAGCCTCGCGTCAGCATTTTAAGGAGGTCGGGATGAACGTGCATTGTCCGCGGGGCCTGCACTACGGGGTTTTTCAGGGACTGGACCCGGTGGAATGCCGCCATACCTTTTATGTCAACGCCTGGGACCCCCATCGCGCCATACCAGGCAATGTGAAGGTCATGACCGCCCAGCAGGCGGCCCATCCGGAGGATGCATTCTTCGGCGCGGTCCTGGTGCAAAGCGAGGCCGATTACCTGCTGGTCAGGGGACTTTCCAAGCCCATCCTTTTCTATCATCTGGTCAACGCCCGCCCGCCCTACAACCTGCGCTGGATCTACCGCAACCCGGAGGTGATCCCGGTTTTTTTGATGTCGAGCTGCAAGATGTCCTGGGAGGTCTTTGACGGCCCGCATAAGACCATCTATCACGGCGTCGACCCGGCTAAGTGGATCGGATGGACCGGGTCCGAGTCGACCGTCCTGACGGTGAAGAACGCTTTTCAAGCCCGAGATCCAAGGCGCTTCGGCCTTTACCGCGGCATCGCGGAGGGATTCCAAGCGCGCTTGCTCGGCGTGGGCGGTGACCGCGAATGCGGCGAAGCCGAGCTGCTGGGAGAGTACCAACGCGCGCGGCTGTTCTTGAACGTCGAGATCGCGGGTTCCCCCTTTGACACAGCCTGCGTCGAGGCCATGATGACGGGCATGCCCATGATCAGCACGGACATGGAGAGTTCGGGAGAGTTCATCCGCAACGGGATCGAAGGGTTCATCTCCAACAACCCGGCCTATCTCAAGAAAAAGATCCGCGAGGTCCTGGCGGATGACAGCCTCGCCCGGCATCTGGGCGCGAACGCCCGCAAAATGGCTGAACTGCGCTTTGGCAAGGCCCAGTTCAACCGGCAATGGAACGACCTGCTCGACGACCTGGACTCCTATTGGCGCCAGGGCGACTGGAGCTTTAGCTTTTACGGCCGCATCAAAAGGATCTACCAGGCTTTGAAATGGATCTGAACGAGACGCAGAAAAACTGGGATAAGCTGGCGAAAAGCGATCCGCTTTACGCCGTGCTCTCCGATCCCGCCAAGCGCGGCAAAGGCTGGGACGAAGCCGAGTTTTTCGCCACCGGCCAGGCGGAGATCGAAGCGCTGTGCAGCGAGGCCGTGCAGCGGGGCCTGGCCTTTGGCAATGAGAGGGCCCTGGATTTCGGCTGCGGAGTGGGCCGGCTGAGCCAGGCCTTGGCCGCGCATTTCGAAGCCGTGGTGGGGATCGACATCGCGCCCTCCATGCTGGATCTGGCCCGCGCATACGACCGCAGCCAGGGACGTTGCCGTTTTGTGTTGAACGAGCGCCCCGACCTGGCGCTGTTCCCGGACGCCCATTTCGACCTGGTCTATTCCAACATCGTGCTGCAGCATATGGCGCCGGAGCTGGCGCTGGGGTATATCCCGGAGTTTATCCGGGTGCTGAAGCCAGGAGGCTTTGTCGTGTTCCAGCTTCCCTCGGCCGCGGAGCGTTCTTGGTGGCGGGGCGCGCTGAAAGCCTGCTTGCCCAAGCCTGTTCTGGAGTCCTACCGTAAATTCAGGTATGGAAAGGATTTTGAGGCGGGAGTGGAGATCGAGATGAACGGCGTTTCGGAAACTGAAGTTTTGGGATCCTTGCGCATGGCCGGCGCCCGGATCGTGAGCCATGACAACGGCTGGTATTGGGCGCAAAAATGACTTTATTGAACGATGCGGAAGCTCTGCAAGCGGCGAAACAGATGAAGGTGGTGGCGGTCATCGGCATGACCGACGGCAGCAAGCCCGGACGTCCATCTTTTGACATCCCTCAGCAATTGAAGCGCAAGGGGATACGGGTCATCCCGGTCAATCCCATGATCTCCGAAGCGCTGGGTGAGAAGTCCTTGGCGAGCCTTGCGGATCTGGATGTCGTGCCGGACATCATCGATGTGTTCCGCAAACCCGAGGCCATCCCGGCTATCGCCGATGAGCTGCTGGCCCTTCCCAAAGAAAAACGTTCACCCCTGGTCTGGTTGCAGACCGGGATCAGCCATCCGGAATCCGAGGCTCGTTTGGAAGCGGGCGGATACAAGGTGGTCGCCGATCGCTGCCTGGGCGTTTACGCCTCGCGGGCCGGAAGATAGCGATGGCGCCGGTTTTGAGGCCCGGACGAGCGGCCATGCGGATCCAGGACGGGATGTCCCCGCTCGAGCTGCAGCGCCTTCTGATACCGGCCATCCGGGGAAGGGTGGTCGCGGATATCGGTTGCGGCAACGGCGTCCACGCCTACATCCTCCGCTCCGTCCTGTCGGCGGCAAGCTCCGAGCCCATGCGCTTCTACGGCGTCGATTTCAGCCCCAAGGCTGTGGCGTCGCTGCGCAAGCGCGGCCTATTTGACAAGGTCTATCTTGCCACCTCGACGCGGTTGCCTCTTCCGGACAAGTGCGTGGACACCGCCCTCTGCATCGAGAACCTGGAGCATCTTTATAGCGACCAGGTGGTGCCGGCCATCCGGGAACTGGGACGCATCGCCCGGCAACGTATCGTCATCACCACGCCTTGGCCGCGAAAGATCGCGAGCCGCAGGAGCCTGATGAAAGAGATCGCGGGAGCGGCTCTCGATCCAGTCCCGATCTCCGACGCCGAATTCAGGGAGCTGGAAGGCGGCGTGCACAAGAGCGGCATCGTGCCTGCGTCCATGCTGAAAGCCGGATTCAGCAATCCCATCTGGGACAATTCGCGCGAACCCATGTCCGTGCTTTACCTAGGCGATCCGGACCACCTGGACCTTTCAAAAATACGGGTCTTTGGAATGGCCCCCCGCAAATATGGCCCGAGCCAGGACCACCGCCAGGACTACCTGGATCTGGTCAAGGAATCCCTGGATCTGACGCGGCAAGCCGTCTGGCAGTGGCGGATGGCGGCTGTGCACGCCTTGGCGGCGCTGCGCTTAGGGAAAGCCGCGCTTGGGGTGGCGGTCAACGGCCTCTGGCAGACCCAGGCTCCCAAGGACGCCAGCGAGTCCATCCGCTCCTCCAGCATCCAAAGGCCTAAAAGATAGACGGATTTCATGGATTCGCGCGGGAATTTTGCCCTTTCCCAGGTTTTTTGATGTGTTATAATTCGTTGATAAATCATTGAAAACAAAAGGAAAATCGACACATTGAAGCGTCCCCTGTTGCGCATTCTGCCTTTGGGCGGGTTGGGTGAGATCGGCAAGAATTTCACCCTGATCGAGTACGAAAATGACGTTCTGATCGTCGACTGTGGCATTCGTTTCCCGAATCCGGTGGAGTATCCAGGCATCGACCTGATCCTGCCGGATTTTTCATATCTGCGGACGATCAAGGACCGGGTCCGAGCCGTGGTCTTGACCCACGGCCATGAAGACCACATCGGCGGCCTGGCCTATCTGCTGCGGGACCTGGAGCTGCCGATCTACGGCACGCGCTTCACCCTGGAGCTGGCCCGCCATCGCATCGAAGAGCAGGGCATGCTCTCGCGTTGCAGCTTCAACGAGATCGGGCCGGACCGCACCGTGGAGATCGGCGTCTTCAGGCTCGGATTTTTCTGGGTCTGCCATTCCATCGCCGAGGGCCTGGGCCTGGCCATCGAGACCCCGCTGGGACTGGTGGTCCACACCGGGGATTTCAAGTTTGATTCGGATCCAGTGGACGGTCGTAAGATCGACCTGCACGCGCTGCGCCAGATCGGGGACTTAGGCGTCCTGCTTTTGATCTCGGATTCCACCAACGTGGACCGGCCCGGGAACACGCCTTCGGAGCGTTCGGTGGGGCCGGCCTTGGAAGCCGCTTTTGCCGGGGCCAAGCGCCGCATCATCACCACCAGCTTCGCCTCGCATGTGCATCGCTTCCAGCAGGTGCTGGAAGCCGCGGAAAAGGCCGGGCGCAAACTGGCGACGCTGGGCCGCAGTATGACCGAGAACATGCGCCTGGCGGCCGAGTTGGGGCTTCTGAAAGTGCCCAAGGGCCTCTGGCTGGACTTTGACGACCTGCGCAACATGGATCCGGCGCGCACGGTGGTGGTCTCCACCGGCAGCCAGGGAGAGCCCAATTCGGGCCTGGTCCGCATGGCCACCGGCCAGCATCCGGACCTGCGGGTGGAGCCCGGCGATCTATTGGTCTATTCAGCGCGCTCCATCCCGGGCAACGAGCGCTCCATTGGCCACCTGATCAATAATTTTTACCGCCAGGGTGCCGAAGTGATCACCGAGCGCCAGGCTCAAGTGCACGCCAGCGGGCACGGAGCGCGCGAGGACCTTCGTCAGATGCTGCGCTTATTGCGGCCCAGGTATTTCATTCCCGGACACGGGGAGCTGCGCCATCAGGTGGCGCATAAGAACCTGGCCTGGGAAGAGGGGATCGAGGCCCGCCGGATCTTCGTGCTGGAGAACGGCCAGCCCTGGGAGTTCGACGGGACTGACGCGCGCGTGGGGCAGAAGGTGCCTGCGGGCGAAGTGCTGGTCGACGGCGTGGGCATCGGCGACGAGATGGAGCCGATGCTGCGCGACCGGCGCCACCTGAATGAGGCCGGCATGGTGGTCTGCATGCTGGGGCTCTCGCGCGAGACCGGCGAGATCCTATCCGGCCCGGACATCATGGCGCACGGCGTGCTGAGCGGCGCCGAAGCGGGGATCATCGAAGAGGCGAAGGAGGCGGTGCGCGCCGCCCTGGCCGGGCGCCGCGGCGCGGATTGGGACGGAGCCCGCGAGATCATCACCAGCACCCTGAAACGTTTCTTCAAGCGCCGATTGGGGCGCAGGCCGGTGATCATGCCGGCCGTTATGGAACTCTAGAACTCTAAGATCCTTGGTCAACGACCCGACACAGGAGAGAATTTGAGGCGCATAAACCGACCCCAACGCCGACGCCGCTTCGTGACCCGAGCCTTTGAGGCTGTCGCCGGATTCGGCGCCAGCCGGAAATCCGAGCTGAGCGGCTTTTTGCTCTGCGTGGCCGCGGTCCTGCTGCTGGTGGCGCTGATCCCGCGCCTTCCCAACCTGCTGGGCCCCCTCGGTTCCGGCCTCTTCCGCATCACCTTTGGGCTCTTTGGATTGGGCGCTCCGGCGGTCCCGTTCTTGCTGGGCTCCCTTGGCTTTGCCAGGATGCTGAAGCACGAGCTGCACGCCCCGTCCGTGAAGGCGGTGGGCTGGAGCCTTCTCCTCATCAGTTTTGACTCCTTGCTGCATTGGGCGCGTCCCGCGGCGCTCAAGGGCGCGGTGGTAGAAGGCCTTTATCTGGGCGGCCTGGTGGGGCACACGGTCGGCGGCCTGCTGGTCGATACCACTGGCGGCCTGGGGGTCTGGCTGATCGCGCTGGCCCTTAGCGGCACTGCGGTCTATTTGCTGGGCAAGGAAGGCATGGTGAAGAACGCCTTCCTGCGCGTCTACGAGCGCGCGCGCATCGGCTTGCAAAGCCTGATGACCCGCCGCCATCCTGCCGCGGATTCTGCCCTTGGGCAGAATCCGAATCCCCTGGCACCGGTCAGGGGTGAAGAACTGAACGCGGAAGAGGTTCCGGCTTCGATCAGCGCACAATCGGCTCCCGCTCCGATGGCCGCGGCCGATCGCGAGCGCGCGGCTGACGCTTTTCTGAAACGCCGCCAAGAGATCAAGGTCAGCGCGGACGCTCCCCGCGTCAACGAAGCGGCCTCCACCTCCGCGGTGGGAGCGGACGCCGTGGCGTTGGCCGGGTCGACCGGCTCCCTGACTTCCTACCAGCGTCCTCCGGTGTCCTTGCTGGAGCATCTGCCCGCGTCAATGGCCGCGCCTCGCGACTATCAGGAGATATCCGCCAGCCTGGAAGGGGCTCTGGCCTCATTCGGAGTGGGCGCCAAGGTGGTGGAGGTCTGCCCAGGACCCACCGTCACCCGATATGAGATCAGCCTTGCCCCCGGCGTGAAGATGAGCCGGGTGGTCACCTTGAGCGACGACATCGCGCTCTCGGCCAAAGTTTCCGCGGTCCGCATCGAAGGGCCCATCTCGGGCAAGGGGACCTTGGGGATCGAGATCCCCAATGCCAAGCCCAGCCCGGTGTCCATGCGCGAGCTGATCGAGACCGAGGAGTTCCAGAACAGCGCGCACAAGCTGGTCTTCGCCGTGGGCAAGGACATCGGCGGCTCCATGATCTTTGCTAATCTGGCCGAGATGCCGCATCTGATGGTGGCTGGCACCACCGGCTCCGGGAAATCGGTGTGCCTGAACGGGATCATCACTTCCATCCTTTTCAGCGCCGCGCCCGACGAAGTGAAGTTCCTGCTGGTGGATCCGAAGCGGGTGGAGCTGACGCCCTACGACCGCATCCCGCACCTGATCCGGCCGGTAGTGACCAATCCCAAGGAGGCGGCTGGAGCCCTGCGCCTGATGGTCGAGGAGATGGAGAGCCGCTACAAGATCCTGGCCTCGGCCGGGATGCGCAAGATCGACGATTACAACGAATGGGTGGCTGCCCGCGAAGCACAAAAAGAGGGGCTGGAGCCCATGAGCGACGCCGAGCTGGCCGAGGTTCCCAAGGACCCCGAGCCTTTCAAGCGCCTTCCCTACATCGTGGTCGTGGTCGATGAGCTGGCCGACCTGATGATGGTCTCGGCCAACGAGGTGGAGAGCTCCATCGCGCGCCTGGCCCAGATGGCCCGCGGCGTCGGCATCCACCTGGTCATCGCCACCCAGCGCCCCTCTGTGGACGTGATCACCGGGGTGATCAAGGCGAACTTCCCCTCGCGCATCGCCTTCCAAGTCTCCTCGCGCGTCGATTCGCGGACCATCCTGGATTCCGGCGGCGCTGACGCGCTGCTGGGCAAGGGCGACATGCTCTACAGCCCGTTCAACGTTTCCAAGCCGCTGCGCGTGCAGGGTTGCTTCCTGTCATCGGCCGAAGTGGGCAGGGTGGTGGCCCACGTCAAGGGCCAGGCCGAACCCGCCTACGACCCGCGTTTCCAGAACATCCCGGTCGCCTCGACAGGCGGTTCGGATGGGGCCGAGGGCTCGGGCCAGGACGATCCGCTTTATGAGGAAGCCGTCCGCTCGGTGCTGCGCGCGGGCCAAGCTTCCACCTCGGTGCTGCAGCGGCGCCTGAAGGTCGGCTATGGCCGCGCCGCCCGCTTGTTGGATTTGATGGAGGCCGAAGGCATCATCGGCCCGCCTGACGGCAACCGCCCCCGCAAGGTGCTGCTAAATCCGATGGACTATTCGGTCGAGGCACCTGCGGCAACCGAAGAAGAAGGAGCGGGCGAGGCGTGATCCTGCGGGTCCTGTTTTTGGCGGCCTCGGCCGCAGCCATGGCCCCCAGGCCTCCGGTCGACCAAGACCTGATGCTGCCGAGCAAAACGCCCTTGGCCGCAAAGTCACTGAGTCCCCAGATCTCGGCCACGGCGACACGGACACCAGCGCCGAAGGTCCCTATGCTGGCTATTTCTCCTACGGCGACGCGGACGCCCATTCCCGCGCCTTTCGACGCGGAGGGGATCTTCGCCAAGGCCTTGCAAGCCCAGGATGGCCTGGCCTCGCTGGAATGTGAGCTCAGCCGCGAACAGGGAAGGCCGGGCGCCACGCCCCAACGCTCGCGCGGCCGGCTCAAGTTCCTGGATCCAGGGCTGGCGCGCCTCGACCTTCGGGAACCCTCGGATCAGAAAGTGGTCCTGGACGGCCGCTTCCTCTGGGTGGAGATGGTCGAATCGCGGCAGGTGATGAAATACGGGGCCGTCGGTTTACGGGAGAGCGGCAATTTCTTCCTGGATCTCGGCTCTTCGCTGCGGCATTTTGGCAAGGGTAGCGCCAAGAAGCTGGTGGCCCCTGGACCCGGCTTCGACCTGCACCAGGTGGTTTCCTTGAAATTGACGCCGCGGGATCCCCGCAGCGCCGGATTCGGATCCCTGCGGCTCTGGATCGATCTGGGGAACTGGATGATCCTGCAGGCGCAGTTGGTCCAGGACGGGTCCGAGAACTTACTGCGCTTTGACGCGATCCGCGCCGTCAGCAAGGTGGAAGCGGATCAAGGGTTGAAAGAACCCCTGAAAGCCGCGGCTTTTTATTACAGCCCTCCCAAGGGCTACGAAGTGTTCGACATGCGGGCCATGCCATGAGGGATCTTTTTTGAACGAAGCATTGTTGGAAGACTGGCTCGTCGGCCTGCGCAAAAAAGCGGGTTTGACCCCGGCCCAGATCGAGGAGATGACCAAGATCCCCCTGCGGGTGCTGCAGGCGATGGAGCGGGGTGAATTCGACCTGCTGCCGACGCTGGTGCACGCACGGGCGTTCTGCGTGGCTTATGCCAGGGCCTGCGGGGCGGATGAGGCCCAGATCCAGGCTCGCCTGGCTTCCGGTTTTTCCGCGGGCGGCGAAACGGCCAAGGTCGCTCCCAAAGTACCTAAGGAAAGCGCGACGCCGCGCTTCGCGGAATGGCGGCGCAAGGCCGGCGAGATCGTCCAGCGTGTCCTGAAGCTCAAGGCCTGGATCAAGGTCCTGGCTGCGGTCGTCCTGCTGCTGGGGCTCTGGCTGCTCTTAAGGCCGAGGCCCGCGTTGAACCCCGAAGACCAGAACAGCGCCGGGGCCGGGCCAGCTGGCGCGGCCTTGTCCTTGAGCGCGACCGCGGCCGCTCCCGTGGAGCTGTCCCTGCGTTCGCGACGGACTTGCTGGGTGGTGCTGGAGATCGACGGCAAGCGGCTCCCCACGCTCACGCTCGAGCCGAACAAAAGGGAGCGATTCAAGGTCCAGAGCCGGGCCGTCATGCTGGCGGGCAACATCGGCGCGGTGCGGGTGTGGTGGAACGGGGAAAATATCGGGTATTTCGGGGAACTGGGCGAACGCATGAACGGGATCGTCTTCGAAGCTGGCAAGGCCTGGCGCAAGGACCCCAGCGCCGACCTCGCCCTGCCGCCGGGCGTGCCTTCCAAGACCAGCCCATAAGAGGAGGAAGGGGAAGTGGCCGATAATTCGTTCGATGTGGTGTCGAAATTCGACCTCCAGGAGATGGACAACGCCGTCAATCAGGCCATGAAGGAGATCGCCACCCGCTTTGATTTTAGGGGCTCAAAAAGCGATATCCGCCTTGATAAGACGGCCAAAGAAATGACGCTTGAGTCCGACACAGAGGCGAAGTTACAATCTGTCATCGATATCCTGCATGGCAAGCTGATCAAACGGGGCTTGTCCCTTAAGAACCTCGAGCTCCAGAAACTGGAAGCGGCCTCGGCCGGCACGGTGCGCCAGAAGGCCAAGCTGGTCGAGGGCATCCCCATGGACAAGGCCAAGCAGGCCGTGGCCTCGGTCAAGGAAGGCCGTTTCAAGGCCCAGATCTCGATCCAGGGCGACCAGCTGCGGGTCTCGGGCAAGAGCAAGGACGAGTTGCAGGCGGTCATGGCCCATTTGCGGGGCCTGGACTTAGGCATCGACATCCAGTTCACCAATTTTCGTTAAGCCTTTTGGAGGCGGCATGATCTTTCGGAGAATCTTGACCCTGGCGGCGCTGGCTGGCCTGCTGGCTGCGGCTCCGCGTCCCGCCGTGGCCCTGGATCCCGTTCCCGAGGTCTATCAGGGACTTGGCTACAGCACCTGGATGCTGCCGCAAGACGCCAAAGGCTGGTCGTTGGAGGATCTGCTGGAGCGCCTTCGCGATCCCGACGACAAGAAACGCCATGCCGCCATGAAGGCGATCGGCTTTCAAAAAACCCGGGCCGACCGCACGCTTTTCTGGACCGAGATCGAACAGCCTATCAAAGCCGAGACCAGATTTTTGAGCTCCGAGCGGCGCAAGCTGGCCGTGGTCACCATGCCGGTGGCGGGACGCCACGCCTGGTTCTTAGTTCTGATGGTCCAGAACGCGGGCGGCGAGAACTACTGGCGCCCGGTGCAGTTCTTCCGCTTTGACACCGATCCGACCGTCGCGCTCCAGACCTCCTACCACGACGTGCTGGGAGACCAGGTCTTCCTGCTGCGGGTCAAGCACCTTGGGCGCAGCGACATCTACGGGACCCGGCGCCTGGACACGATCTTCAAGTACGACGAGCAGCGCCTGCGCCAGGCCTACCAGGAGACCGACGATTTTTACCGGCCCGGGAAATTCCAGGGCGAGGCCATGCGCCTCAAGCAGGACCTCGAGTTCCGGGGCGACCAGCGCATCCGCCGCAGCGTGACCGTGAAGACCTACGACTTCATGAAGGGTCCCGAGTTCTTCCAGTATGAAGAGAGCGGGGTGAAGCCGAAGAAGACCGAAACGGCCTCGGAGAGCTTTTCCTGGAACCCCCAGAACTTCTCGTTCTACGATCCCAGGGCCGAGCTGCAAAAACTGCGCTCCCACAAGTCGGCCTGGATCCGTTCCGAGGCCGCCCGTCGCCTGGGTGAGATCCTGAAGACCAGCGCCCCGGGCCTTGAAAAGGCCCTGCTCAAGGACAAGAGCCCTTACGTGCGCATCCAGGCCGCGCTGGCTTTGGAGAATATCGGGGACAAGGCCGCCATGGGGGCCTTGAAACAGGGCCTGGCCAAGGGAGCCGAAGCCGACAACGTCAAGGAAGCCATGCAACGGGCCCTCGACTCCCTGGTTGCCAAGTCCGAAAAAAAGAAAAAATAATTATGGCCGTCAAAGTGGGCATGGTCAGCCTCGGCTGTCCGAAAAATCTGGTCGATTCCGAGGTGATGCTGGGGACCCTGGCCCGCGAGGAGTATGAGATCACCGCTGACGCGGGACAAGCCGAGGTCCTGATCGTCAACACCTGCGGGTTCATCGACAAGGCCAAGAAAGAGTCGGTCGACACCATCCTCGAGATGGCCCGCCACAAGGAGACCGGTTCTTGCCGCAGGCTGATCGTGACCGGTTGCCTGGTGCAGGGTTACGTGGACCAGTTGAAGGCCGAGCTGCCTGAAGTCGACGCCTTCCTCGGTTCAGCCGATTATCCCCGCATCGCCGAAGTGATCCGCGGCCTTTCCGGCTCCAAGAAGCTGAAAGCCCCCCTGGTCGAAGTTCATTCTCCCGTCTATCTTTACGACGAAAATTCACCCCGCCTGCTGGCGACCCCCTCGTATTCCGCCTATCTGAAGATGGCCGAAGGCTGCGACCATGCCTGCGGCTTCTGCGCCATCCCGCAGCTGCGCGGGGCCCTGCGCAGCCGCAGCATCGAGTCCTGCGTGGCCGAGGCCCGCAACCTGGCGGCCGCGGGCGTGAAAGAATTGAACCTCATCTCGCAGGATTCGTCCGAATACGGGCGCGACCTCTACGGCGAGCCGCGCCTGGACGAGCTGTTGCAGGCGCTGGACAAGGTCGAGGGCTTGCGCTGGATCCGGGTGCACTACCTCTACCCCGCTTTCCTGACCGACGGCCTGATGAAGACCTTCGCCGACTCGAAGCGCCTGGTGAAGTACATCGACCTGCCGCTGCAGCACGGCGACACCGCGATGCTGAAGGCCATGCGGCGTCCGGGCTCCTATGAGGGGAACCTCGCCCTCTTGGCCCGCTTCCGCGCAGCGGTGCCGGACGTGGCCATCCGCTCCAGCTTCATCGTGGGCTATCCCGGCGAGACCGACGCCCAGTTCGCCCGCCTGCTCCAGTTCTTGCGGGAAGCCGACCTGGACCGGGCCGGATTTTTCACCTATTCCTTCGAAGAAAAGACCTGGTCAGGATCCCTGGAAGGCCAGGTCAGCGACAAGGTCAAGCGCGAACGCCAGCGCCAAGCCTCGGAACTGGCCGCCGAGCTCTCCGCGAAGCGCCTGGCTGAAAAGCGCGGCCGCGAGCTGGAAGTCCTGGTGGAGCGCCGGGCCGACCAGGAGGGCACGGCCCTTAGCCTGGAAGGGGGCCTTGAACCCCGGGTTTCCGCCAAGGCCGCGCGGTCCAAGCATAGCTTTATCGGACGCACCCAATGGGACGCGCCCGACATCGACGGCAGGGTCCACTTGCGGGTGGATGCGGGCTCTCCGGCGCCCAAGCCGGGAGATTTTGTCAGGGTCAAGGTGGAGGATTCCGACGCCCACGACCTGTTCGGCAGCCTGGTCCCATGAAGCCGGCGAAGTCGGCGCCCGAGTCCGGGAAAGACCGCCTTCCTTTCCCATTCTTTCGCCTTCAAAAAGTCAACCTGCCCAACCAGCTGACCTTATTGCGCATCGCGCTGATCCCGCTGTTCATCACCCTGTTCATGTCCGATTCGGTCACCGCGCAGTGGCTCGCCCTTGTGGTCTTCGGCGCTTCGGCGGCCACGGATTATTTCGACGGGAAGATCGCGCGCGAGCGCAACTTGATCACCAATTTCGGCAAGATCATGGATCCCTTGGCCGACAAGATCCTGATGCTGACGGCCATGATCTATTTCGTCCAGGTGGGCCTGGTGCCGGGCTGGATGATCGTGGTGATCTGGATCAGGGAACTGGGGGTCACCGGACTGCGCACCCTGGTGGCGACCCGCCAAAAGGTGCTGGCCGCCGACAGCTGGGGAAAGCTGAAGACCGTGTTGCAGGCGGTCGCGATCGTGACCGGGTTATTGCTCTACGTGATCCAGAACACGCTGAACGAGGTCTCGCCCGATTGGCGCCTTAGGCTGGCCTCGCACCATTGGTGGGGCGAGGATCTCGGAAGGCTGCTGGACACCAACGCCCTGCCTTACTGGCTGATGCTGGTCGCGGCCATCGTGTCGCTGTGGTCGGGGATCCGCTATTTCAGGGTCAATTGGAGGATCGTGTGCCAGGAGCTCGAAGAAGCCGAAAAAGCCGAACCCTGAACGAAGCGCCTAAGTTCAAGGCGCCGCTCTGGACCTGGGTCCTGGGGACCTGGTTCGGCAGCGGACTGAGTCCGCTGGTCTCCGGCACCACCGGGACCATGGCCACCCTGCCTTTGGTGGCCATGCTCGGCCTTGGAGGGATCCCAGGGCCTTTGTTCTGGAACCCCTGGCCCTTGCTGGGCGCGGTACTCCTTTTTTATCCGGGAGTGCTGGCCGCGACCGCCATGGAGCGCGAAAGCGGGCGGCACGACGACGGCAGGATCGTCGTGGACGAGGCTGTCGGGACCTTATTGACCTTCTCTTTCCTGGCTCCAGCCGCCTTCCTGTCCCCTTGGGTCTATCTCGCCGGTTTTTTCCTGTTCCGCATTTTCGATGTTTGGAAGCCCTGGATCATCGGCTATTCCCAGTCCCTGCCGCGTGGCTGGGGCGTGATGGTGGATGACGTGCTGGGAGGCCTGGCCGCGGGCCTGGTCCTGGCGGGGTTGCGGGCCGCGAGCCTGCTTTGAAGACTGGCAATGAAAGCGGCCAAAAGGACGCGCTGCTGAAACGCTGGCGCGCGACCCAGGGCCAGTGGGACGACGCCGAATTCCTGAAAACCACGGCCAACGCCTTCATGAAATTGCGCTGGCGGCGTTTGAACCGCCGCGTGGCCGCCCGGCTGCTCTCGCTGGGAGCTGCTAAGCCCGACTTGGTGGACGTGGGATGCGCGCACGCGGATTTTTTCGGTTATACCAAGGACGGCCTGGGGACTTACACCGGCATCGAACCTTCCACCGCGCTGTTGCCTAAAAATATCCAGCGAGGCCCGTCTTTCAAGTTGCTGCGGGGCCAAGCTGAGAAACTTCCGCTCAAAAAAGACTCCGCGGACCTGGTCCTGATCAAAGAAGTCTTGGACCATTGCCATGATCCGCTTAAAGCGCTGGCCGAGGCCCACCGCGTGCTGCGGCCCGGAGGCACCCTATTGGTCACGCTGACGAACGACAAAGCCTGGTACAAGCGTTTATTTCCGGCCAGCGCAGCCCGCATCAAGGCAGGGCAGGATGACCATCTTTATTTTTTCGATCCGGATCAGGTTCTTGACTTGGCGCGGCAGGCGGGATTTTCTGAAAGGATCGAGGAAGATTCCCACTACTTGCGTTTGCCCGGGGCCTTGGAGGCCCTGCTCGGAAAGTTGCCTGATCCGCTGGGTTCCGCCCTTATCGCGTTGACGGATGCCTGTGGAAGTCTGGTGTTGCCGGGCGCCGGAGGCAGTTTTTGGATCCTCGCAAAAAAATGACCCGCGGTTCCGGGTTGCATGTGGGTATTGACGCGCGGGTGCTGGGCCGGCGCGGCGTGGGACGCTACCTTTCCAACCTTCTGAGGGCCATGGCAGGCCAAAGCGGGGATTGGCGGGCCACGGTCTTTTTGAGCGGACAAAGCCGGGCCGAGCTGGTGCCGCGCGATCCCCGTTTTGAGGCCGTGCGCTTTGGCGACGCCCATCCGGCCTGGATCGAGCAAGTTTTGATCCCGCGCGAGGCCCAAAGGCGCGGAGTCCAAG
>JAZKAF010000107.1:7619-11801 GCA_040389285.1 candidate division FCPU426 bacterium | reverse complement strand
GGTGACCGCGGACCTGGTGGCGAAGCTTTCCGCGGGCAAACTGGTCAGCGAGCTGGCGCCGATCTTGGGCGGCAAAGGCGGGGGCCGCCCAGATCTGGCCCAGGCCGGCGGCAAGGACGTCGCACGCCTGTCCGAGGCCCTGGCCGCGGCCACGGATGCCCTTTCGAAACAACTGGCCTGATGCAGCGCGTTTTGGGCCTGGATATCGGGGAACGGCGCATCGGATTCGCCTTCGGTAACATCATGGCCGTCGGTTCCAGCATCGTCGTGCCGGGTGGCTTTTTGGAGGTCTTCAACGACCAGCAAGCCGTGGAGCAGGTGAAGGAGCTGGCCGAGGAGGAAGGGGTGGATACCCTGGTGGTCGGCGTGCCGCTCATCAACAACGAAGAGAACCCCCAGTCCAAGAAGATCCGCAAGATCGCCCAGGCCATCCACGAAGCCCTGCCCGACATGCCGATGTTTTTTTGGGATGAGTCCCTGACCTCGGTCGCGGCGGGCCAGCATCTGGTGGACGCCGAGCTGAAGCACAGCGGCAAGTCCAAGCGCGGGCGGGTGGATGCGGTGGCGGCCTCGCTGATCCTGCAGGGTTTTTTAGATTCGCGGCGCTTCTATCCTGGGATCTGAATGAGTCCGCGAAAAAAGTTCATCGTCGCTGTTTTTTGTATTTTGGCGTTCTGGACCGGCCTGACCTTGTTCGTGCCTGGATCTTTTTCGGATGCGCGCAGCGAGGTCTCCATCCCCATGGGCACCGGGGTTTCGGGCATGGCGCGCGAATTGAAGCGCGCGCATCTTATCCGAAGCACGGTGGCGTTCAGGCTGGCCTGCCTAGTCAGCGGCAACACCCGCAAGATGAAGGCGGGAGACTACGAGATCCCCCGCGACCTCAGCGCTTGGCAGGTCATGGATCTGCTGGCCTCCGGTAAGGCGATCCAGCGCCGTTTCTTGATCCCGGAGGGTCTTAGCTCTTTTCAGATCGCGGCGTTGCTTCAGGAAAAAAAGCTGGCGGACGCCGGGCGCTTTATGGCCTTGGTCAAGGATCCGCTCTACATCAAGTCCTTGGGCATCAAGGCGCCCTCGCTGGAAGGATGGCTCTTTCCGGATTCCTATCAGATCAACCGGGGCGTGTCTGAAGAGGTCATTCTGGGCATGATGGTGGAGCGTTTCCGAAAGCAGGTTCCGGACTCTTTGCTAGAGCAGGGAAAGGCCTCGGGATTGAATCCACTGCAGGTGCTGACCTTGGCTTCGATCGTTGAAAAAGAGGCGCGAGCGGACGCGGAGCGTCCCAAGGTGGCGCGGGTTTTTTTGAACCGCAAGAAGAAGGGCATGCGCCTGGAATCTTGCGCCACCGTCCGCTTTGCCCTGAAGAAATATAAAGGCCCGGTCCTGCTCGGCGATCTGGAGGTGAGGTCGCCTTATAACAGCTACCGGCATTGGGGCCTGCCACCTGGGCCGATCTGTTCACCCGGTGTCAAGTCCATCGAGGCGGCCCTGAACCCTGACAAGGGGGAGTGGCTCTTTTTTGTGGTTGCCGGAGATGGGACGCACGTCTTTAGCGAGACCTTTGAGCAGCATATCAAAGCCAAATTGCGCCATAAGCGCTTGAGGCGCGGCGTGGTGGAAGAAGAAGGAGCGTAGAGCATGGTATTTCCAAAAAACCGTTTACGGCGCCTGCGTTCCAGCGCGGCCACCCGCAGCCTGATGCGCGAGACCCGCGTGCATCCGCACGACCTGATAGCCCCTCTTTTTGTTGTGGGAGCTAAGGTGGCGGCCGGCCCGATCGCCAGCATGCCGGGTCAGCGGCGACTGAGCGTGGATCAAGCCGTCGCCGAAGCCGCCAGCCTGTATCAGTTGGGGATCCGGGGCGTGCTGCTCTTCGGGGTCACGGACCAGAAAGATGCCATTGGAAAGAGCGCTTGGGACCCTAAAGGTCCGGTGCCAAAGGCCTTGCGCGCGCTGAAAAAAGAGGTCCCTGGCATGACCCTTTTCAGCGATGTCTGTCTTTGCGAATACACGGACCATGGGCACTGTGGGGTGGTGAAGGGTCAGGAGATCCTCAACGACCCTTCGCTTCCGCTGTTGGCCAAGATGGCGGTGGTCCATGCCGAAGCTGGGGCGGACTTTGTATCGCCTTCGGACATGATGGATGGTCGCGTAGCCGTGATCCGCGAAGCGCTCGATAAAGCAGGTCTGGGCCAGAGCGGCATCATGGCCTATTCCGCCAAGTTCGCTTCAGCTTTCTACGGACCCTTCCGCGATGCGGCCGGATCCGCGCCCTCCTTCGGCGACCGTGGCAGCTACCAGATGGGCGCCGCCAACGCGCGGGAAGCTCTGCGGGAAATGGAGTCGGACAGGGAAGAAGGTGCTGACATCCTGATGGTCAAGCCGGGCATGCCCTATCTGGATGTCTTGGTCCAGGCCCGCAGGCGCTTCGACCTGCCGCTGGCCGTGTACCAGGTCAGCGGAGAATATTCCATGATCCAGGCCGCCGCGGAAAAAGGCTGGCTTGACGGGCCACGAACCCGCGACGAATCCTTGCTGGCTTTCAAGCGCGCGGGCGCCGATCTGATCATCAGTTATTTCGCCAAGGCCTTTGCTGGCGATTTTCAAAAACGGGGCGGACTTGATGAAGGCGCGTGAGCGATCGGCCAGGTATTTTGAAAAAGCCTCGAGGGTCCTGGTAGGCGGGGTCAATTCGCCGGTCAGGGCGTTCAAAGCCGTGGGTGGAACACCCGTGGTGGTGAAAAGAGGACTGGGACCCTATTTCTGGGATCTCGACGGCAACCGCTACATCGACTATGTGCAATCCTGGGGACCTCTGATCCTGGGTCACGCGGCTCCTGGTGTTGTGAAAGCGATCGAAAGGTCCGCCAAGCTTGGCAGCTCTTTCGGCGCCTGCCACGAGGGCGAACTGGCCCTGGCACTGAAGATCCGTGAAGCCATCCCCTCTATCGAAAAGATCCGTTTTGTTTCCTCCGGGACCGAGGCGACGTTGTCGGCCCTGCGCCTGGCGCGGGGGGTCACGGGCCGAAGCCTCATCCTGAAATTTGAGGGCTGCTATCACGGGCACGGCGATTCGCTGCTGGTGAAGGCAGGCTCTGGCGCCGCCACCTTGGGTATCCCTGACTCCAAAGGTGTGACCCCGGCCCAGGCCCGCGAGACCCTGACCCTCCCTTACAATGACATCCCGGCTTTGCGCCGCCTTTTCAGGGCGCGGGGCGGGTCCCTGGCGGCGGTCATCGTCGAGCCGGTGGCTGGAAACATGGGGATGGTCCTGCCAGTGCCGGGCTTCCTTGAAGAACTGAGGCGACTGAGCTATGCGAGCGGCACGCTGCTCATCTTTGACGAGGTCATGACCGGATTCCGGGTGGGCGCCGGCGGTGCTCAGGGTCGTTTCGGGATCAAACCCGATCTGACCTGCCTCGGCAAAGTGATAGGCGGCGGTCTTCCGGTGGGGGCCTTTGGCGGCAAGGCGCGCTATATGGATCATCTGGCGCCCCTGGGTCCTGTTTACCAGGCTGGAACGCTTTCTGGAAATCCGTTGGCGATGGCCTCGGGGCTGGCCATGCTAAAAGTTTGCGCCAAGCTTGGGTTTTATCAGAACTTGGAACACCGGCTTGCCCGGCTTTGCCAGGGCTGGCGGGACATCTTCGCGGTCCATGGCATTCCAGCCCAGGTCAGCCAAGCCGGAAGCATGTTTGGGATCTATTTCAGCGGAAGCCCAGTACGGAATTTCGACGAGGCCAAGGCCTGCGATCTCGCCTTCTTCAAGCGTTTCTTTAACGCCATGCTTCAGCAGGGGGTCTATCTGGCTCCTTCGGCGTTTGAAGCCGGGTTCATCAGCGCGGCCCATAGTGACAAGATCATTGATGAAACCTTGAAAGCTACAGAACGGGCCTTGAAAAGCCTTTGAAAACTTGACAAAGGGGCAGGCCAAGGTTTAATCTGTTCAAACTTTGTTCTAAATTTCACAAACTTCCGGCATTTTTCGCTTTAGGATCCCGACCTTATGGCTTCTAAAATCTTTAGTAAGGGTGCGCTTATCGTCCTCGCCTTGACCCTTGGGGGCGGCCTTCTGAGGGCGGACGACGCAGAGATCCTGATGAAGGGATCGGACTGTTTTACCTGCCATGCGGTATCCCGCAAGCTGGTGGGTCCGGCCTATCTGGATGTGGCCAAAAAGTA
>JAZKAF010000107.1:5013-7519 GCA_040389285.1 candidate division FCPU426 bacterium | reverse complement strand
AAGTTCGACACGGACGAAGAAGTGAAGCATCTGATGGAAAAGCAGGACTGTTTTGGATGTCACAGCGGGTTGCGGGGCGACGGTGATCCCGAAGAGATGCCCTGGCCCTCTTTCACCCAGATCGCCTCCAAGCATCAGAAAAAGATGCCGGTCGAGGCCCTGGTGAAAAAGGTGCGCAGCGGCGAAGGCAAGCTAGTCTGGGGCAAAATACCCCATCCCCGCTATGAGAGCCTGCCTGACGCGGCCGTGAGCAAGATGGTCACCATGATCTTGACCCAGTCGGGTAAATTATCCCAGCCCGCCGTTCAGGTGGAACTGACGCCCGAGGACTGGATGCGTAAGAAGAGCGACTGCTTCACTTGCCATGCCGTGGACAAGAAGATGACTGGGCCCGCCTACCGCGATGTGGCCAAGAAATACGCGGGAGCCGGCGCTTCGCAGGTAGCCACGCTGGTCAAGAAGGTGAAGCAGGGTGGAGCGGGTAATTGGGGCAGCGTGCCAATGGCCGCCCACGGATCAGTTCCGGATGCGCAGCTGGAAAAAGCGGTCCGCTGGGTCTTGGAGCAAAAATAATGGAACACGGCATTTTCGGCTGGCTTCTCATCATCGTCGCCTTGGTATTCATCTTTGGCGGTAGTAAGAAATTGGAAGACCTTGGCAAGGGCTTTGGTTCGTTCATGCGTGAATTCAACAGGGCGAAGAACGAGGGAGCCAAGGAAGAAGAGAAAAAGGTCATCGACGCCAAGGAAGAGGCCGCTAAGGTGGAGTCGGGCGATAAGAACACCAAGGCCTAAAAAATCATTTCGATCTGCGGAGACCGCGCGCTCTAACTAAAGCGCGCGGTTTTTTATGTCCGAAAGCGAATCCCCATTCTTGGATTTCTTGGTCAGGGAGGGCGTCGAGCTGCGCCGCCGCCTGATGTGGTGCGTGGGATCCTTCATGTTGATCTCGGGCTTGATGCTCGGCGCACCCAGTTGGGAACATTCCTACGCCATCCAGCTCTTCGATCACCTGCAGTCGGCGCTGCTCCCCCTGGGGACCAAGCTGGTGTTTTTGGATCCCCTCGAACCGATGGTGGTGGTCTTCAAGCTCAGCATGATGGCCTCCTTGGTCCTCACCGCCCCCATCCTGATCTGGCACGTATTCGCCTTCACCGCCCCAGCTTTAGCCCCTGGGATGCGGTCCTTTTATGGCCGGTTCGTGGTCCTGGCGATCTTGCTCTTTGCCCTGGGGCTTTGGCTGACCTATCGTTTTATGCTTCCGCTGACCCTCCATATGCTGATGGCCTACGGGGCTGCGGCGGGAGGCTCCCCCATGATCACTTTTGAACGTTTTTATTCTTTTTCACTGCTGGTCCTTCTCGCGTTTGCCCTGCCTTTTGAAACGCCGTTGCTCATGGGGTTCCTGCACCGTTTCAATATCGTGGACGTCGAGACCATGCGCCGTTGGCGCCTAAAATTTTATGGCGTCTTTATCCTGGTAGCTCAATTTGTGACCCCGGATCCCATCGTGACGCCATTGATGTTCATTGGCATGATGATCGTGCTCTTTGAGTCAGGACTGCTCTTGGCCAAACGGCTTTAACGGGCCATCGGCGGTCCCTGGCTTTCGTTGAAAAATTGTTGATAACGGGGAATTGCGTTTGGAAACAGGCTTTCCGCTTGACGGGATTCCTGGGTTCAATATATTATTTGTTGATTTTCACAAAGGTCGGCGGAATGGATCCAAAAATCAAGATTCCTGTCACCACTGTGAACCGATTGTCGCTTTATTTGCGCGTTTTTTCACAAGTGGAAAAGGCCGGTGGAGAAACGATTTCCAGCCGCGGGCTGGCACAACTGACCGGGATCAACCCCGCACAGCTGCGCAAGGATCTGGCCTACTTTGGCCAGTTCGGAAGACGCGGTGTCGGTTATAGCGTCAGCGAACTGAAAAAGAAGATCCGGAACATTCTGGGCCTTGATCGGGTGTGGAACACCGCAATCTTTGGTGTTGGCAGGCTGGGACAGGCCTTGATGATGTATCCTGGGTTCGGTGATTATAGTTTCAAGATCGTCGCGGCTTTCGATTCGGATCCCGAAAAGATCGCCTGGGAGTTGGATGGCATCCGGATCCATGATCCGGCGGACTTGAAGTCCGTGGCTGGCGAGATGAAGATAGAGATCGCCATCCTGGCGGTGCCTGCGGATGCGGCCCAGGAGTTGGCGAACCAGATCGTGGCGGCGAAAGTCCCGGCCATCCTTAACTTCGCGCCGGCGTATTTGAGCGTGCCGCCAGGGACCATGTTGCGTAACGTCGATTTCGCCAGCGAGCTAGAAGCGCTGACGTATTTTTTACAAAAGAACTGATAGCAGTTCTTCCTTTGGGAGCCATTCATGGCAGATGCTGTCCCCCAAAATCCGGTCCCGGCGCCCGTTGCGGCGAAAAAGCCCGCGGCCCCTGGTGCCGCGCCGGAGGGCCAGTACACCCGCCGCGATACCTTGACCCTGCTTGGTTGGGGCTGGCT
>JAZKAF010000107.1:0-5003 GCA_040389285.1 candidate division FCPU426 bacterium | reverse complement strand
GGGCTGGCTCGGGGCGGCCCTCGGCGGCTGGCTGCTGGGCGCCTTGCGTTTCCTTTTCCCGAACGTCCTTTACGAACCCAATCCCATGTTCAAGATCGGCAAGCCGATCGAGTATCCGCTGGACAGCGGCAAGTCGGCGGTTTCGGATCGCTGGCAGGCTGAAAAGCGCATCTGGCTGGTGACCACGCCAGAGGGGATGTACGCCTTTGAGGCGAAGTGCACCCATTTGGGCTGCACCCCGCGCTGGGTCAAGGAATCGCAGCGCTTTAAATGCCCCTGCCATGGCTCCAATTTCGACATCGGTGGGGATGTGGTGGCGGGTCCCGCTCCTAAGCCCCTTTACCGCCTGGCCATCAACCTGACCCAGGACGGCCAGATCCAGGTGAACAAGGCCGTGCGCAGCAACAATCCGGGCGACCGCGCCAACGACAAGTTTTTCCTGAAGCGCAGCCGCTTCGCCTAAACCGACCTAGGGGAATATCGAATGGAAAAAAAATCCGGCTGGGCTTTATGGGAGATGGTCCTCCAGAAATTACAGGCCAACAAGGTCTGGAAATCCATCTTTCGAAGGGAATATCCCCAGGATGACCGCGGCCGCATGGGGGTGATGACCCAGAATTTCTGGCTGCACATCCATCCCCCCAAGGTCTACCTCAATTCCATCCGCATGGCCACCAGCTACGGCCTCGGAACCATCACCTTCGCCCTGTTCTTGATCCTGGTCGTGACCGGCATTTTGTTGATGTTCTATTACGTGCCCGACACCCGTCGCGCGTATCAAGACATGAAGGATCTCGAGTTCGCCGTCTCCTATGGATTGTTATTACGTAACATGCATCGCTGGGCGGCCCATGCCATGGTCATGCTCGCCATCCTGCACATGATGCGGGTGTTCTATGCCGGAGCTTACAAAAGCCCCAGGGAATTCAACTGGGCCATCGGCGTCATCCTGCTCTTGCTGACCTTCCTGCTTTCCTTCACCGGATACTTATTACCTTGGGATCAGCTGGCCATATGGGCCATCACCGTCGGAACCAACATGGGTGGCGCCACTCCGCTGTTGGGCAATGAAGGGCCCTTCCATGAGATCCTGGGCATGCGCCCTGACAACGATGTGCGCTTCGTGTTGCTGGGCGGCACCGTGGTGGGACAGAGCGGCCTGCTGCGCTTCTATGTGCTGCACTGCATCTTCTTGCCGGTCGTGGCGATGTTCCTCATTTCCATCCACTTTTGGCGCGTGCGTAAGGATGGCGGACTGGCCCGCCCCTTGAAGCCCAAAGTCTTAGCCGCGAAAGAGGACTAAACATGGCTGACGAAATCGTCCCCGCGATCCCCCTTGCCCCTGCCGTTTCGGTTGCGACGCCAGCGACCCCGCCCGCTGTGAAGCCGGCGGCCGTGGTGCCGCCGCGTCCTCCGGCCAAGCCGGCGGCTCCACCCTGGCCCTACGACGAAAAAGTTCTCTGCTATCCCAACATGATCTTCCACGAATTGGTGGTCAGCCTTGGTACCGTGGTGGTGATCTGGATCTGGTCCTTGATGATGGACGCCCCGCTCGAAGAGATGGCCAATCCCAACCTGACGCCCAATCCGTCCCGCGCGCCCTGGTACTTTTTGGGCCTGCAGGAATTGCTGGTCTATTTCGATCCGTGGATCGCCGGAGTGTTGCTGCCCCAGTTCATCGTGCAGGGCTTGATCCTGCTCCCCTACGTCGACACCAACCCCACCCAGCAGGTCTACTACAGCTATAAAGGCCGCGAACTGGAATTCTGGGTCATGAGCATCGGCTTTTTCATGTGGTTCATCCTGATCATCATCGGTTCGACCATGCGCGGCCCCTCCTGGCAGATCTACATGCCTTGGGAGAGCTGGCTGGCGCACAAGCCGGACGCCTCGCGGACATCCAATCTTCCGAATTGGGCAGGCGTCATGGCCTTGGGTGGGTATTTCGCCGTGGGCATGGCTTTGCCGGCTGCCATTTTCAAGAATTGGTTCAAGGAAAAAGGCATGATCCGTTACGCCTTGATCATGACCCACGTCTTGGTCATGTTCGCGGTGCCCATCAAGATCCTTTTGCGGCTCGCGTTCAACGTGAAATACGTGCTCTCGTTGACCACATCCATCGGCAGCATCAACTTCTAAACGGACCCTGGGGGATGAAACGTTCATGGATCTGACAAAGGCTAAACTTTGGTTCGTCGCGCTCTCGATGATCGCCTTGGTGCTTTTCGCGGCATCGATCCTGCGCGAAGAGGATCGCGAGTGGAAGAAGTGGCAGGCTGAATACTTTGCCATGGAAGCCGAACGCGGCATCGACCGTGATTACACCGTGAAGATCCGCCAGATCTGGAACCCCCAGATGGGCCGAACCGACCGATGCATCACCTGTCATTTGGGCATGGAAGATGTGGACGTCAGCAACCCCTATGCTAAGAATCCGTTCAAGTCGCACCCCAAAGTCGACATGATCAAAAAGCACATGCCCGGCACCATCGGTTGCACGATCTGTCACGACGGTCAGGGCTTGGCCACCGACACCACGGCGGCACACGGACGCGTGCACGCCTGGGACTACCCGATGAAGGAAAAGATCGGGGGAGTCGATTTTGTCGAATCCTCCTGCACCAAGTGCCATGCCTATGACGCTCTTCCAGAAGGCACCGAAGTGCTGGTGGCCGGTCGAGCGCTGGTGCAGAAGTACGGATGCATGGGTTGCCACAGTTCCAAGGAGCTCGGGCAGACCATCGGCATCATGTGCCCTGACTTGACGGGGATCGGCTCCAAGACCGAATCACAGTTCGCTAACACCCATCTCTTCGAGCACTTGGAGGATCACTCCACGGACGGGCATTACATCACGAAGTACGAGTGGCTCTACCAGCATTTCCTTGATCCGCAAAAGATCACCCCCATCGACCCCAAGGCGCCCCCCGGGACCGGTGTCATGCCCAACTTCCACATGACCGAGACCAACGCGCGTATCCTGACCGCTTTTGTGATGTCCTTGCGGGATCCTGCCGTGGAGAACATACCTAGCAATTGGATCGCGAAGGGCAAAGGTAGCTACACGGTAGTCACCAAGGACTAACGCCACGAAAGACTTGGCGATACATCCTCGGCTCCACGCCCTGGCGCTCGTCACGGCGGGAGCCGCGTTCTTTGTCATCTTTGCTGGCGGGATGGTGACCAGCACCCATTCTGGAATGGCCGTCCCGGACTGGCCGCTCAGTTTCGGGACCTGGATGCCTCCGATGGTCGGCGGCGTTTTTTACGAACACGGACACCGGATGGTGGCGGGAACGGCCGCGCTTCTGACCCTCGCTCTCGCGATCAGCGCGCAGAGGAGCGGCGCCCGGATCGGGCTCAAGAAACTGGCTTGGTTCGCCCTGGGAGTCGTGGTCTTGCAGGCGTTGTTGGGGGGCTTGACAGTGGTGCTGGGTACCCATTTTCATTGGGACCACACCTCGACTTTGGTGTCACCCATTCACGCGACGCTAGCCCAATTTTTCTTTTGCCTGCTCGTGTCGATCGCGGCCTTGACCGCTAAGGGTTGGATGGTTCGAAAGCCTTCGGTTGCGAAGACGCCTAAAAGCTGGCAGATGCTAGGCTGGGCGACTGTCGTCGCGTCCTTCATCCAGATCGTGCTTGGGGCGGTGATCCGGCATCAGGGGATAGGCCTGATCATCCTGGATTTTCCGCTCAGCTACGGCAGGCTTGTCCCGACTTTTTATGACTGGCGTGTGGTCCTGGTGTTTGCGCATCGCAGCTTTGCTTACGTGGTGTTGGGGCTGACTTTGGCGCTAGCCTTCAGGGTCTTGATCGCCAGCAAGGATCGATGGCTGAAGACGCCGGCCTTGGTTTTGGCTTTGGCCATCTTGCTCCAGGTCACGCTGGGCGCGTTCTCAGTGTGGACGATGCTGAAGCCGCAGGTGACCGCCGCACATGTCGCCGGAGCTTCTTTGGTATTAGGGTCGAGTTTGGTGCTGACCCTGAGAGTGATGCGGTCACGCGGCGGTTTGGCGGGTGTTTAAGGACCTGCTGGCGCTGACCAAACCACGCCTAAATTTTTTGGTGCTCTTGTCCGCGTTGGCCGGCAATGAGATGGGACGCAGCGGCGCCTTCGAGCCTTGGCGTTTTTTTGAGTTCGCCGCCGCGCTGTTCACGTTGGCTGGAGCCAGTTCAGCATTGAACATGTGGATGGAGCGGGGGCCGGACGCTTTGATGGCCCGCACCGCGAAGCGGCCGATGGCTTCGGGTCGGATGAAGCCGACTGCGGGCCTGGTTTTCGGTCTGGCGCTGAGTGTGGTGTCCATCGCTTGGCTTGGAATGCGTGTTAACGCGCTTTGCGCTTGGTTGGGTGTGGCGACTTGGGTCAGTTATCTGCTGATCTATACGCCGCTCAAACGTGTGACGTCGATGGCCACGTTAGTTGGCGCGATCCCCGGGGCACTGCCTCCGGTGATGGGTTGGGCCGCGGCGACAGGTTCGCTGGGACCCCAGGCTCTGGCGCTTTTCGCGATCTTGTTCCTCTGGCAGATCCCGCATTTTTTGGCCATCGCGGTGATGTACGGGGATGAATACAAGAGCGCCGGTTTCAAGGTCATGCCGATCGAGCAGGGAAGGGAAGGCACCGGAAGGCAGATGGCGCTTTATTCCCTTGCGATGTTGCCGGCTGGCTTGGCGGTCTATCGCCTGGGGATGTCGGGAAAGGTCTACGCATTCGCTTCCATCGCCCTGGGTCTGGGATACACGCTCGCGGCGCTCTACGCCGCCAGGGTCCCTCAGCGGCGGTCGGCCCGAAGTCTGCTGCTGGTTTCTGTGATGTATCTTCCGTTGCTGCTGACGTTCATGCTGGCGGACAAGAATTAACCGCCAGCCTTAAATAAGGAAGCCTGAAGGATGAAAACTTTTTTGATGTTGTGCTTCAGCGCCCTCGGTCACGCCGCCAGCACCAAGGGCCCATCGCTGTACATGCCCGAGGTCGTGTCGCCCATGGGCCGCGAGAC
>JAZKAF010000106.1:0-5594 GCA_040389285.1 candidate division FCPU426 bacterium | reverse complement strand
GAACCCGATCGGACCATTTCTTCGATGCTGATGCGCTTTTGCGAGAATTTTCGGATGGTGAGGCAGGGTCCCTTCAAGGCTAGGGGAGGGATGATCGCGTTCACACGGCTCCCATCCGGCAGCCGCGCGTCGACCCGTGGCGAACTTTCGTCAATGCGACGGCCCAAAGGCGCGACGATACGCTCGATCACCTGCAGCAGCTGGGCATCGTCCCAGAACTTCACGGGACTGAGGGCCAACTTGCCTTGGCGTTCGGCATAGACCTGGTCGTGGCTGTTCACCATGATCTCGGTGACTTGCGGGTCGGCCAGCAGGGCTTCCAAGGGGCCGAGACCGAGCACTAGGCAGACAAGCTTTTCCACTAGATCCGCGCGGACTTCCCGGGTCAGCCAGGAGGCATGTTCTTGGGCCAATAAAACGGCCGCCATCTGGCGGGTTTTCGGAGTCCAATTTTCGCGGAACCGCGGACTGGTTAACTCAGTGGCCTCGATCTTCCTCAGATTCAACTCTTGGCGGAGCGAGTCCAAGCAACGTCTTAACAGGGATTCCTCTTGATCCCCACCCTGGGTCCCAGTCTCTGGTACCGCCACGGGAGCCACCGTAACGGCGTCCGTGATCCTAGAGGGCATGGCGGGCAGGAGTTCGATGGCTTGGGCCAGGGCTTTTGTAGCTTTGGCAAAGGGGGTAGATGGATCCGACTGGGATGCCGGCAATGCCTGGGCCAGCCGTTCCGCTGCCCTTGGGAACTCGGGCAAGGCATAAGCTGTCAGGCCTGGAAATTCGGGCATAGGCTGCGCCGGAAAGCTGGGGGTCCAGGCAAGGCAAAGTCCAGCCCTTGAAAAATGACGTTCGTCCAATAGCCGCAATGACCGAGATGCTCGGCGTCCGCCTACCAGGTCACCTCGTTCGACCAAAAGTCCTCTGCCACACCATTCCAACCAGGCTTCCCAGCCGTTCGATGCCGTGCTCAATCCGTCCACGAGGAGCCAGCCTTCGCCACCAGGAAGGGCAAAAGCCGGGACGCTGCCACCAAGGCCCAGGGAAAACAGGCTTTTGGCCTCTTTCAGGCTGTTCAATGAGGCCTCGCTAAAGGGGCGCGACACAAGGCCAAGATGCAGGGAGAGTTCCGAGGACGAGGCGTCGCCAAGTTCAAGAAGCGCCACAGGTCCTTTCAGCAACGACGAAAGATTGGCCGCGAGGAAAGTCCTTCCCCCGCCACCGTCCTGGGAGATCAGCGCCAAGGCTTTCATGACGGGTCGATGACGCGAGGGGTGATGAAGATGACCAATTCCGTGGTCGATTTGACCGAGGAGTGGGTCTTGAACAACTCGCCGAGCAACGGGATCGAGGAAAGAAGCGGCAGGCCGCGGGTGACCTTTCGCTCCTCATCCTGGATCATGCCGGCGATCACGATCGTCCCGTTCTTTTTGACGTAGACCGTCGTGTCGACCCAACGGGTTTTAAGCGCGGGAAGGATGCCTCCCGCCATGCTGATGGAATTCGCACCGTCGATATTGCTCACCTCGGCGCGCAGGGTGACTCGGATGTTGCCTTCGCGATCCGACTTGGGCTGCACCGACAGGGCCACGCCATAGTCCTTGTATTCCGTGTTGCTGTGGCCTTGGGTGTCTTGATGGGCCACCGGGATCTGCCCGCCGGAAAGGAACTTGGCGCTACCGCCGGATATCGTCAATAGCTTGGGTTTGGCGAGCAGCTTGGCCTTATTTTTTTGAACCAAGGCTTGCAGGGCCAGGTTGATCGGCCCCCTTGAAAAGGTCCCAAAGGCTTTCAGAGGCGGTGCAGGCTGCTCTAAAAGTTGCAGAGGCTGGGTCGCCAGGCCGGGCGCCCCGATCTGACCGTTCATCAGCGCGGGCCAGTCGATGCCCACATCCCATCCGCTGGCATCAGCGATCTCAAGGACTTGCACATCGACCTCGATCATCTCCTGCTTAAGATCAGAACTGGTGACTTCAAGTTCATAGGTGGTCCGCTGGTCGCCCTGGCCAAGCAACACCAGCGAAGTGATCCCGGCCTGTTTGCCATTGATCAGGATCTCCGAGTCGGAAAGGACCCGGGCGTCGGCCACCTGCCGGTTTCCGATCAAGGTTTTTATGGGCTTTTCCGCGGGCACGATCCTCGATTCGCCCGCATATAAAGTGATTCGTTCGGCGGCGAACGCGTTCTGGGCCAAGAAAACCGATAGGACGGCGATCCATTTCATAAGGCTCCTTAGTTATCCTCTTCGTTTTTGAGATTGCTGCGGTTGTTCAGGTCGCTGGCGCCCATGCCGCGCAGCGAGACCAGACGCGTGTCCCCCGAGGGGCGCAGACCCAGATGCAGGATGCCCCGTGCCAAGGCAAAAAGGGTCAGCTCAGATTCCTGAGGGGTCAATGCCAGAGTGATGGTGCCGGTGCTATCCGCTTTCTCCGAATGCTCCGAGGCCATCTCTCCCACGGCCAGGACTTGGATGCTTTGAAGCAGCAGGGAGGCCTGGCCAGAGGAGCCCGCGGCTTTGTTGTCCCCGCTGATATAGAAGACGTCGACCATATCGCCGGGCCGGACCAGGCCCGCGACCCCGCTGACCTTGTCGACGGGGATGCTGAAGGCGCGGCGCCCCTCGGGCACCGATCCCGCAAGGGACTGGCCTCCGGATGAGAGCTTGTTGTGGGTCAAGGGCTCACCCGCGCTGAAAGGCACCAGGGTGAGCTGACCGATGATACTGGAGGGATCGGTCACCGCTCCTTTAGAAACATATTCCGCCGGGATCTCCACACGGATCAAGTGTTTGGCCTGGATCCGGGTGGTCGCCGGAAGATAGGAACGCGCCGCGATGACCCCGGTCATACTGCCGCGGCGCAGCAGCGCCTTTTCTTTGGCGCCTAGATAGAGCCATGCGGCCAAGGCGGCAAGGGCGGCCACGAGCAGGGAACCATAAAACTTCGTTTTAACGGCATCCATAAGGACCTCGGTCAGTGAGATTGGAAAAAATTCTTGATGTCTGGGGTCTTCCAGGGGCCCGCTTTGAAAGCGACGCTTTCCTCAAGACTTAGGCCATGGCTCAGAGCCCAACCCGGCATGCCTTGAAAGAGATGCCGATAGCTGAGGGTCAGCCGGTCACCCAAGGCCATGGAAGCCAGCAAGCCTGTGAGATCTTTTCCGGCAGCGCCCACACCTAAGGGAGTCAATGTCATGCTCAAACGCCGGGGATCCAGGCGTGTATGGGCGGCAAGCACGCGAAGATCCCTTTCGATAGCGCTTTTATCGCGATGGACCCCGCCGTCCCTGGAAAGACCAATGGCGAATTCGCGCGTAAGAGCCACCAATTCAAGGCGCTCTTGAAAGATAAGGGCCGTCTGTAATAACACCCATAGCAGCACGGCCAGCATCGGCACGGCGATGAGCAATTCGGCGAGCGCCTGGCCTTTTTCGTCTTTCACGGTTTGGCTGGCGCAGGATCTCCCGCACTACGAAAAAATGGCTCCCAATGGGCGCTTTTCAAGCTGAATATCCTGAAATTTCCACCCTCGACCGCCACTCTCGAGACCGCCGCGACTTTGGGCAAAGGCTTGACCCATGATTGTGTCGGCGGGGCCTGGTTGAGAAGGCCTACCGCGACAATGGAAAGGGAATGCCGGGACCTCTCTTCACCAGCGTTGTCTTTTTTGACAAAGGTCTTTTTGCCTTTGAGACGGTAGCGGTAAGTGATGACCCCGTTTCTTCCGCGCACTTCGATTTTTTCGATCTCGGAGCCATCGACGATGACCCTTTCGTCGGTGCCCGCCTTTTTATAGGAGTATTCAGCGGCTGTGCGGCCATCCCAGTCCGGGATATTAAAATCAGGCCTCAGCCCTTCTTTTAGGGCGCGCGCACGGAAGATATCGGTGACGTTCCATAACGGCGTCACCTGGAGCCCGTTTTGGAATCCGATGTGGATGGTGGAGGCTTCCACCATCCAGGGACCTTTTTCGCTGAGGATCCTGTCGGCTTGTTTCAGCCAAGCGAGGAAACTCGCGCCGCTGCCGGCCACGGCGCTGGCAGCGGTCGCGGCCGCCTCGGCTTTTTTGATCATGGCAAGAAGGTTCAGGGCGCGTGAATAATCCACGGCTCCGCTGAAGGCGGTCACATCGGCCCGTTCGCTCACCCGCTCCCGCTCGAGGACTAGGCGGCCGACGTTGATCATGAACATCAGAGCGATCAGGACGGTGATCATGCCGATCAGGCTGACAGGCAGGATCTGCCCTGACTGGTTGTTAACGTGATCCACGGAGATCCTCCCGCCAGGTAAGGGCCTCGGATTCCAGCAAAAATTCCTTTTTGAGCGGGATAAAGGAACTCAGGCGGCCATGGAGCAGGATTTTTAGGAGACGAGGGTTTTTTTCGACGCTGAGGGGCGCTTCGAACATTTCAAGGACGACGGTAGGGCGGGGGCGGCACCAGCGCAAAGCATGGTTGGCCGAGAGTTCCGCCCTCTGAAGGGCGGCCCCGGCTCCTTGCGGGGAATACACGACATAGCTGCGTGCCGCGCATCGCGCCGCATAGTGCATAAAAAAGGACGTCACTCCTAGGACGGCCAACTGCAGCAGGCCCAGGAGCATGAAAAACAGGACAGGAAGACAGAGCACGAATTCCGCTAGGGACTGACCCCGCTCCCCGGCCTGGACGCGCCGGAAAGCGACAGGAACTATTTTGAGTCCTTCATCGTGTCGGTCACACCGCCGACCTGGGCCGAGGCTTCTTCAAAACCCTGCTTGGTGCTCTTACCGAAATATTTGACTGCGGCGATGCAGGCGATGGCGATGAGGGCCACCAGGATCACGTATTCGGTCATGCCCTGACCGCGCTGATTAAGTTTTTGCACACGATCTCCAGACAAGTTAAGGGTTTGGGAAGCGGATCCAAAAGCAAAGCGCGTTCCAGCTCGAATCCAGGGCGTCCTTGAACAGCTGTTGACCGGCCCAAAAGGCCAGCAACACGCCTGCCAGACCAACTAAGTATTCAGGTAGCGCCTGGCCATGTTCAAAACGGTTGCTCATGAAGTAGAATCATAACATATTCTTATTTTTGGGAAAAAAGATGATTTCAAAAAAACGTAAACCCACTCACCCTGGCGAAGTCCTTCTGGAGGATTTTTTGAAGCCAAAGGGTCTGACCCAGGTCGAATTGGCGACCAAGATGGGCGTATCGGTCCAAAGACTGAATACGCTGGTCAATGGCAAACGGGACGTATCCGCTGAAACGGCTGTATTGCTGGCCCGGGCCCTGGAGACTTCGCCGGAATTTTGGATGAATCTTCAGACCCATTTGGACTTGTTTCTGGCGGAACAAAGGCTGGCGGCCTGAAGAACCCATGCTAAAATGGCTCTTTGCAACTTCGAAGGGGTTATGAGCCGAACGATCGTCATCACAGGCGGGGCCGGGTTCATCGGCAGCAATTTTGTCCACTACGTCCTGAAAAACAGCCAGGACCGTGTGGTGGTGCTGGACCTTTTGACCTACGCCGGAAATCTGGCAAGCATTGAAGGCCCCTTAAAAAGCGGGCGCTGCGAATTTGTGAAGGCCGACATCGCCGACGACGCGGCCATGCGGCAATTTTT
>JAZKAF010000105.1:0-6568 GCA_040389285.1 candidate division FCPU426 bacterium | reverse complement strand
GTGAAGGATCCCTACGGCACTTTGGGGATCAGCAAAACCGCGACCCAGGATCAGGTCAAGAAAGCCTATCGCGACTTAGCGAAAAAGCACCATCCTGACCTGAATCCTGGGAACAAGGCGGCCGAGGGGCGCTTTAAAGAGCTGAACGCCGCCTACCAAGTGTTGGGAACGGCGACCGAGCGCTCCAAATACGACCGCGGGGAGACCCAGGACCAGAGGCAAGAAGCGGAGCAGCAGCGGCATTCCTATTACCGCAGCCAGCAAGAAAGCGGCCGCTATGCCCGCGGTTTTGGAGCGGAAGAAGACGGCGCCGATATTTTCGCGGAGCTATTCCGTGGCGCCAGGGGTGGGGAAGACCATCTTTATCAATTAGAAATAGAATTCAAAGAAGCCGCGCTCGGCGCCGAGCGCGAGATGACGCTTCCGGGCCCCAGCGGCGGGAAGTTGTCCATCAAGATCCCGCCGGGAACCGAAAGTGGCGTGCGGCTGTGTTTCAAGGGCCGCGGAGGGCCTGGCGCCAACAAGGGTCCGGCTGGCGACGCCTACGTGGAATTAAAAGTAAAACCCCTGGCGGGATTCACCCGGGTCGGCAATAACATCCAGACCGAGCTTGCCATCAGTTTTCAAGAAGGCATCCTCGGGGCGAAGATCAAGGTCCCCACCTTGGACGGCGAGGTCACCTTGGAGATCCGCCCTGGCGTCAGCACGGGAACGCGTCTGGGCATCAAGGGCAAAGGGGCCGGTTCGGGCGTCACCCGCGGCTACCAGATCGTGACCCTGAAAGTGGTGCTGCCGACCAAAGTGGACCCGGCGCTTCAAGAAGCGATCCGTTTTCTGGGCGATAAGTTCCGCTACGACCCCAGAGCCAAGCCATGACGCTTCAATTCCGCTTTCAACTCGACGAAGCCGCCACCCAAAGCGGCGTATCCCCGGACCTCATCCTGCATTTCATCTCCCTTACCTGGATCAAGCCCTTGGAAGGGAAGATCCCACTTTTTGATGAAGAAGACATCGCCCGCATCCAGCTTATCGGGGATCTGCAAGATCGCATGGGCGTGAATGACGAATCCGTGCCCGTGATCATGCACCTCATCGACCAGCTCAATCGCATGCATCTGGAATTAAATAAGAAGGGAGAACCATGAAAGAATCTCTAACGTCACCGGAGGCTGCCGGCTCCAAGGATCCCCATCGGTTCCACACCAAGCACTTCCACCTGAATTCCGTTTTCGGGGATGATTGGTTCTCTTTGAAGGCGGAGTCTTTTGCCAGGTTCTTTGGCACCCCATTTTTTCTGGTGACGCAGACCTTTGTGGTCGCCCTATGGATCGGGTTGAACGCGGCCGGCGTCTTTAAGTTTGATATCTACCCCTTCATCCTGCTCAATCTGGCTTTCAGCCTTCAGGCCGCCTATGCCGCGCCCTTGATCCTGCTTGCGCAAACGCGCCAGGCGGACCGTGACAAAGCGTTGATCAATGCCGACGCGCAACATCGCGAAGACCTGGCAAGCGCCAGCGAGCAGCGTGAGACGCTGGCCGCGGTGCAAACCGTTAAGTTGCTGGAACTGATGGACCAGAACACCCAGTTGACTGTTTTGGTGAAGGAATTAAGCCAGACCATCTCGGCGATGACCCAGGAGATCCATAAAAAATTGGTCTCAAGTAGTTGAAAGCCAGGGCGCTTTGGACCCTGTTGATGGCCACGGCAACGGAGACCTTATCCGCCTGTCCCTTGTGCCGTGCGCAGGTCGCCGCGTGCATCCATAACTCGGATCTTTGGCTCCGAGCTTTTTTCGTGCTGCTCCCGGTTATCCTCATCGTAGGCATTGGCTTAGGTCTCTATGGCGCCAAGGGTCCCGGCCAAGCGGAGCTGGACCGATGAAGAACCGCCCCTTGATCGGCGCCGGCATCCTGCTGGGGGCCGGCCTCGGCGGGTTTGTGGACGGGATCGTCTTCCACCAGATCCTGCAATGGCACCATATGCTCTCCACCCTCGTTCCGGCCAATACCCTGGTGAACGTCAAAGTGAACATGTTCTGGGACGGGATCTTTCATGCCGCCCTCTGGTGCATGACGGCCCTTGGGCTGGGACTGTTGTGGCGAGCGGGCGGGCTTAAGGGTATCTCCTGGTCAGGACGGATATTCTTAGGTTCGCTCATGCTGGGATGGGGGCTGTTTAATGTCGTGGAAGGACTGATCGACCATCAAGTGCTGGGGATCCATCATGTGAACGAGGTCTCGGACCCACAGGCTATTTGGGACATGGTTTTCTTGGCGTTTGGCTCGGGCGTGATGCTGGGCGGCTGGCTTTTGATCCTTGGAAAAAATTTTTGGCATGGAGCTAGGAATAAGGGAAAAACCATCAATTTTCCAAGGCAGTAGGTGAGAGGTTCACGCAGATCGCCTCACGAGGGCAATTCCAGCGTAACGGGATAAGATCTCCTGCACCGCGACTGACCAACATCCGGGTCCGACCCTTCCGATAGCGCAAACCATTCCATTTGAAGAACCAACGGCCTGGAAAAAGTTCAGAATTCTTCTGCCAAAAAACAAACTGGCAACCATGAAGGTGCCCCGCAAGCATCAGATCGTAGTTCTGCGCGGCGGCGGCGGGAAAGGATTCCGGCTCGTGAGTGCAATAAATTCGATAACTGCCGTCGAGTGGATCGGCCCGGCGCCTTCCATCAAGGCGCAGATGATTTCCCCGCAATTGAAGGGCTACCGAGCGCGATCCCAGCCAGTTGCCCCCACCCCGTGTAACCGCCTCTTTGACCTGTCTTAAGCCAAAATGAAAGTCATGGTTGCCTCCCACAGCCCAGACGGGAGCCAGGCAGGACAAGCCTTTGACCAGGCCTGAAAGGTCGCGCAGGCCTTGCGTTCCATCCACCAGATCGCCGCCCAGCAGCACCAGATCAGGCCTTTCATCCATACAGGCGATCATCGTATTTTTCGCTGCAATAGGACCCACGGGTCCCCAATAGTGCAGATCGCTCAAATAGAGAATTTTCAAGGGCTCGCCTGTGGCTTGAGGCATGGTCAAATGTTCATGGCGGAGCGTGAGTTTTGAGTTGAAACCCATTTCAAGTTTGAAGAATCTCATGATCTATAGCGCCATTTGCAATTCAGGCTGGTTGATCGCGGCCACGAGACGACTTGGCGCCTGGGACGCATGCAACCAATCGTAGGAGACCTTGCGTTCGATCATGGCAGCCTCCCGCCTATCGCATGAACTTGAAGACCAGGGGCATCACCAACCCTTTTTGCGAATGTTCCACTCGCTGCATGATCTTTTCTCCCATCTCCATGAATTGCCGAAGGTCCTGGAGAAAGCCGTGCACGCTTTTGGCGTCATCGCCCTTGAGCGCCTTGGTGCGTTCTTCGCAGCGCCTTAAGACTTGCAACGCCGGAACCACCTCGCGCCGTTTGCGCTCGCCGATCACGATCCCAAAGATCTTCCAGATGTCCTTCTCGGCCTCAAAATGCTCTTTGCGCTCCCCTTTTTTCACCAGACCTCGGATCAGGCCCCATCCCGCAAGCTCGCGCAGGGAGGAATTCGCATTGCCCCGGCTGATCTTCAATTCTTTCATGACCGCGTCGGTGGTCAGCGGCTCGTTAGCGAGCAACAACAGAGCATGCACTTGGGCTAGGGTGCGATTGATGCCCCAAGCGCTTCCCAGGGCGCCCCAGCTGGTCACAAATTCGTCTTTGGCGGCAGTGAGCTCGTTCAGGCTGTTCTGAGTGGCAGTCATGGTTTCTCCAGGAAGGTATGAATCCAACGCGAGTCTAGCACAGAAGGTTTTTGAGTCAATTGAATTTTCAGTAATTATTGAAAGTATAATAAATTGTTGAAATGAAACCGGGCGGGAAGGATGAACCCCAGGCCGATCCTTTATAGGTAGAAAGGACCGAATGGCTGAAGGCAACGATCTCGAAAACCGCCCCCGAAAGGCTTATGGTTTCAGTCAAAACTGAAACCCGATCCAATGGCGCTTTATCGAATGACCGCACGGAGGTTCTGGGCGAAATGAAGCATCTGGTTTAAGACAGAAGTTGTTGGTGCAAGACAAGCCTGCTAGGATAGGGGTGCCTTTCAACGAAACACCGTTTCTTATTAAGAACCAACAGATAACTGGACAATGAAGTCTATGAGATAATGCGTAAAACTAGCGCCGGATCGACTTTTTGGTGGCGCTTTTTTTTGGTCGCGGCCTTGCTTTGCGCCGGGATCGCTCCGTTGCGGGCCAAGACCCTGGTCAGCGCCACCTTACATCTGTCGGTGGATGACCAGGGCGATGTTTATTTTAACGGCAATTTTTTGATCACCACCGGCACCACGGTTTCCTGGAACATCGATAACGTCATCAGCATTCCCGTCGGCTGGGTGAATCCCAACGGCGTGAATATCCTCGGCACCACGGTCTACGACTATCACGGCAACGTATCCGGTGAAAGTTACGTTCTGAAGCTGGTCTGGGATGACGGGACCACCACCGAGATCGTGAGCGATCCCACCCTGGCCGGGAATACCATCCAATACTACTATATCGGCCAGGTGAGCCCCGGCCCGGTCAGCTATCCGCCGCTCAGCCCCGGGCCCTGGTATTCCACCAATTACACCCCTGGCGCGGGATGGGCCACGGCCGGGAAGTACGGCTTATGTTATGCGGGATGGTATCCGCAGCCTTGCACGAGCTGCGGAGGGACCGCGCCCTGGATGTACCGGGCGCCTGGATGCAGCACCACAAAGTTCGACACCTATATCTTCCGCCATCTTTTCAGCCTTAAATCGCAGATGGCCCTGGTCAAGACGGTCAGCGCCAGCTCGGCCAATCGCGGCGATCTATTGACGTATACGATCAACTGGACCAACACAAGTTCCGGGCCCCTGACCAACGTAAGCCTTTGGGACAGCATTCCAGCCAACACCTCCTTTGTCTCAGCTTCTCCCTCGGCCTACACCCTTGCCAGCAACGTGATCCAATGGAATCTAGGCACGCTGGCGGTGAACCAAACCGGCAGCGCCAGTTTCGTGGTGAGGATCAATTCCAACGCTCCCTACGGCAGCATCATCCCCAATATCGCCAAAGCGAAAGATTCCGGAGGAGCGATGTCCACGCCGGATAGCTCCAACCAAGTGGATACGACCGTGCTGACCCCGGCGGTGGAACTGCTGAAAACCGCCAACGTCAGCAGCGCCAACCTTGGGGACACCATCACCTATACCCTGACTTATTCCAATCTAGGCACGGCGAACGCGACCAACGTCCGTGTCTTCGACACCATTCCTGCGGGCACCACGTACTTAGGCGGCTCCGCCTCTAGCACGGTGGGAAGCGTCAGCGCCACCACCCCCATGCTGGTCGTCAACCTCGGGACCCTGAACAAGGGATTCACCCAAACGGTCGCCAACATCCCCGTGAGCAACAGCAGCTATTACAACGCGGGCACCTGGAATCCGGCGGCGCCCGCCGGGATCAACACGCAGGACGCCACCACGTTTTGGTCCAGCGGAGGCAGCACCGATGGATATGCCGCGATCGGATTGGGCGCCTATGCGTTCCCGGCCTCGGCCGTGATCTCCAAGGTGGAGATCCACGCGATCTGGGAGACCCGGGACGGCATCGGCTCCTTAGGCTTAGGATTCAGCACCAACGGGAGCGTGCCGGCCTCCAACAATCCCCCGGCTTTCGCGGGGTATGACAACAGCAGCCACGGCACCGGAAACTGGGTGGTGGGCAGGGAGCAATACGCGGTCAAGAACATCACGGCGCTGGATACCTGGACACCGGCCAAGATCGCCGCCATGCGGATCCGCGTGGACAGCTTCCGCGGTGGCGGCTATGACGTGCTCTGGGTCGATGCCATGTATGTGGCGGTGACCTATGTCTCGCCTTCGAATCTGGCCAACACTTCCGGCACCGCCACCTTCAGCGTGCTGGTCAATAGTTGCGCCCAGAATGTGACCAATGTGGCCGGCGTTTCGGACGACCAGGAGCTGCCTCACCTGTCCAACAGCGTCAACATCACGGTCGGGACCTGCGGCACACCCACCTCGACGCGGACCCGCACGCCTACGCCCAGCTTCTCATCCACTCCGTCGCCATCGCCCAGCTACACGCCTTCGCCAAGCAACACGATGACCCCGTCGGCCACGGCCACCTTCAGCCCGACGCCGACGTTCTCGGACTCTCCCACGCCGAGCTCGACGCCCACCCAGAGCTTCACGTTCACGACCTCGCCCACGCCGACCCCTACCGCGACGCCTACGCCGACCTACACGGCTTCACCGACGTTCTCGAACTCGCCCACGCCGAGCGGGACGCCGACGCATACGCCGACCTATACCCCGACGCCGACGAACACGCCATCGCCCACTTTTTCAGACTCGCCCACCCAGAGCTTCACCTTCACCGGCACGAAAACTTTCAGCAGCACTACGACTTTCACGAATTCGCCGACCCTTTCCTGCTCCTCGACCCCGACTTCGACCTATTCCGGGACGGTGACGTTCACGGATTCACCGTCCGTGACGCCTAGCCACACGCCGACCGCCACGTATTCCGGGACCG
>JAZKAF010000104.1:14773-24725 GCA_040389285.1 candidate division FCPU426 bacterium | reverse complement strand
ACGCGGTCTTTGTGGGCGGCAGTTCGGGAAAGATGTCCGAGATCTTGGATCTTTGCGCCGCGCGCCTGGCCTCTGGCGGGTCCATCGTGGTCAACACCGTGACTCTTGAGAACGGCGCCGAGGCGCTGGAATGGTATAAAGGCTCGGGCTTTGAATGGGACTGCATGCAAGTGCAGGTGAGCCGCCGCAAGCCCATCCTCGATCTGAACCGATTTGAAGCCCTGAATCCTGTCACCATCTTCTGGGGTACCAAGCGATGATCCGTAAGGCCAGGCTTTCCGACCTCGACGACCTTTTACATCTTTACGACCATTTGCGCGGCGGGCTCAGCTATGTGAAGCGTAAAGCCATGGATCCGACGCCCCGTCACAAAAAAGCCCTGCGAGAGATGCTCAAAGACCCCCGCAGCCTGGTGCTGGTCGCCGAGAGCCGGGGCAAGGTGCTGGGCACCTGCACCCTTTACGTGCTGAACCGGGTCTATTGGCAGGGCAAGCCCTGGGGAGTCCTGGACAGCATCGTGGTGGCTGAGAGCGCCCAGGGCCAGGGCGTGGGAACGCAGTTGATACGCCACGCCATCAAGCTGGCCAAAAAGGCCGGTTGCACCCACATCAACCTGACTTCCAACACCCAGCGGGTAAGGGCCCACATCTTTTACGAGAGCCTGGGCTTTGAGCGGACTTATGTCGGCTTCAAGATGTCCTTCTGATGCGCCTTGCCATTATCGCCATCACCAAGCACGGCGTGGGCCATGCCATGAAGCTGCGCGCGGCCATGCCTGACGCCGCGCTTTTTGTCTCGGAAAAACAAAAGGCCGACGGCCAGGACAACGCCCGGTATTTCGGCACGATCAAGGACCTGACCGCCGAGATCTGGGAAACCTACGAGGGCATCGTCTACATCGTGTCCCTGGGCGCGGTGGTGCGAACGATTGCTCCCTTCTTAAAGAATAAGGACGTGGATCCGGCCGTGATCGTGGTGGACGACGCCTGCCGCTTCGCCATCTCGGTGCTCTCCGGCCATGTTGGCGGCGCCAACGAGGCGACCGAGGCCGTGGCCAAGGCCCTGGGCGCGACCGCGGTCATCACCACCGCCTCAGACGTGCGCGCCACCATTCCCGTGGACATCCTTGGCCGGGAACTGGGCTGGGTGCTCGAAGACAAGGCCAACGTGACTCCGGTCTCGGCGGCCGTGGTGAACGACAAACCCGTGTCCTTTATCCAGGAATGCGGGGAAAAGAACTGGTGGACCCGTCCTCAGCCACTCCCCAAGAACATCACGGTGGTGGGCAGCATCGCCGAGGCCCCGCCGGCTGAAGCCTACTTGCTGGTCTCGGACCGCGCCACTGAGCTGCTGAAAGCCGAATTGGCCACGGTCTGGGACAAGGTGGTGATCTACCGTCCCAAGACCCTTAGCTTAGGTATGGGCTGCGACTTTGGTGCGGACCTTGAAGAGCTGGAAGGCCTGGTCGATTCGACCCTGCTCGAGGCCGGACTATCCAAAAAGTGCGTGCGCGGCCTAGCCAGCATCGACATCAAGGAGCGCGAAGAGGCCCTGCTCCAACTGGCTGAAAAGCTGGGAGTGGGCATCGATTTCTTCACCCGCGACGCCTTGAACGCGCGTGGGACCATCAGCACGCCCAATCCCGTGGTGGAAAAATACACGGGCGCCGTGGGGGTGAGCGAACCCTCGGCCATGCTGGCGGCTGGCACCGCGACCCTGCTGGTGGCCAAGCATAAGAGCAAGCGCGCCACCCTGGCCGTCGCGCGCAAAGAATTTTAAACAAGGAGTCTGAAGTGGATAAGGGCAAGATCTTCGTGGTCGGTTTCGGTCCCGGCGCGGCCGAGCATTTGACTCCCGCGGCTAGGGCGGCCATCGAGCAATGCGACACCTGCATCGGCTACAAGACCTACATCGAGCTGGTGCGTCCGCTGCTTACCGGCAAGAAGGTCATCGCCACGGGCATGACCGAAGAGATCGACCGCGGGCGCAAGGCCTATCAGCTGGCCAAGCTGGGCAAGAGAGTGGCCGTGGTCAGCTCCGGCGATTCCGGCGTCTATGGCATGGCCGGCTTGGTTTACGAGGTGCTGGGCCAGAACGGCTGGGATCCGCAGAATCCGGACGTGGATGTCGAGGTGATCCCGGGTATCACCGCGGCCTGCTCGATCGGCGCGCTGCTGGGCGCCCCGCTGAACCACGACTTCTGCTCGATCTCGCTATCCACCCTGCTGACGCCCTGGGAAGCCATTGAAAAGCGCTTGGAAGCCGCGGCCAGCGCCGACTTTGTGACGGCGATCTATAACCCCAAGTCCGCGCGGCGCGACTGGCAGATCGTGAAGGCCCAGGAGATCTTTTTACGGCATCGCCAGGCTTCCACGCCCGTGGGGCTGGTCAAGTCGGGCTTTCGCGAAGGCGAGATCGTGGTGAAGACCACGCTCGATAAAATGGCTGACCAAGAGATCGGCATGCTGACCACGATCATCGTCGGCAACAGCCAGACTTATTATTTTAAGGACCTGATGGTCACTCCCCGCGGCTATCGCGGCAAATACGACCTGGCGAACAAGGGCGGCGACCTCCAGCGCCTGACGGAAAAGGCGGCCTGATATCTCTCCGCTGTTGTTGCTCAAGCTTTTGCTGGCGCCTTCGCTGGTCGCCCTGGCCTCGCTCATGGGAAGGCGCTTCGGCCCGAAGATGACGGGCTGGGTGGCGGGCTTTCCCATTGTGGCCGGCCCCATCCTCTTTTTTTTCGCCAAGGAACAGGGACCGGTCTTCGCCGCGCATGCCGCGGCCTCGGCCCTGCAGGGGCTGATCTCCTTGTCGGCTTTTTCCGTGGCCTACACCCGCACGGCCACACGTTTCGGATGGCTGCCCAGTGTGGCGGCTGGCTGGCTGGCTTTCACGCTCTTCACTGTGGCGCAAGAGCCCATCCAGCTTCCTTGGCTGGCGGGCTTGCCTTTGGCCCTGGCCTGTTTCTGGGCGGCCCGAGCCCTGATGCCCCGCCCTAGCGGCGCCACGCCTACGAAGGCCGTGTCCCCTCCAGCCTGGGACATCCCCGTCAGAATGCTGGCCACGGCGGGACTGGTGCTGGGCCTCACTGGCTTGGCTTCCTGGCTGGGACCGTCTTGGAGCGGTTTGCTGACTCCGTTTCCGGTGGCGTCCACGGTGCTGGCGGTCTTCGCGCACCTGCACGGGGGTTTAGGCGCTGCCGAGAAGGTGCTTAAAAGCTTGCTGGTTTCCATGCAGGGTTTCGCCGTATTTTTGGCGGCCTTGGCCGCTACCCTGCCGAGCCTCGGCCTGACTTGGGCTTTTACCTTGGCATTGACCCTGGCCTGCTTGTTCCAGGCTCTGGTTTTCAAGGCTGTCCTGCGTTAAAGTAGCAGTCTCATGATTGATGGACGAACCGTTTGAGGAGCATCTATGCCCAGGGGCGATATCAGGATCACCTATTACCTGCAATACGGCACCGCCGTGACCGACAGGACCTTCGACCGCCGCATTGACACCGCGCGTTTGGAAGGCCAGGGAAAGCTGAAAGGCTGGCGCATGGATTTTTCGCGCAGCGGCGGCCAGCCCAACCTGGTGGAAGATCCCTCCGCTTTTGTCTGGGGCCTTTTGTATTTGATCGAAGAAGGCAAACTGCCCCTGCTGGATAAGAGCGAGAACGGCGGCGTGCGCAAGCAGGTCGAAGTTTTTTTTGAGGGCGAGCCTCAGAAGGCCTGGGTGCACGTCTATCCCGCCAGTTCGGACAAGCCCGGCGCTGAATACTTAAAGACCCTCCGCGAAGCCTACCGCCAGGGTGGTCTGCCGCAAAAGCAGATCGACCAGGCTCTGGGTGTGCCAGCCTCCGCCGCAAGATAATTTTAAGACGATCGATCCCATGTCATCCCCACTCCCCATCGCGATCGTCGGCGCTGGCCCGGGCGACCCCGAGCTGATCACGCTCAAGGGCGCCCGCCTGCTCGCTGAGGCGGACCTGGTCGTGCACGCCGGTTCCTTAGTGCATCCCAAGATCCTGGGGCATTGCCGGCCCGGCTGCGAGCTCCACGACTCCGCTCCCCTGGATCTCGCGCGGATCTGCGCCCTGATGGTGGACGCCTGGAAAGCCGGCAAGCGGGTGGTCCGTTTGCACACGGGTGATTCGAGCATCTACGGCGCCACGGCCGAGCAGACCCGCGAGCTCGACAAGGCGGGAGTGCCTTGGTACATCGTCCCGGGCGTCAGCTCCTTCCAGGCCGCGGCCGCCGAGCTGGGCGCGGAATTGACCATCCCCGGCGTGAGCCAGACCGTTATCCTGACCCGCGCCGAGGGGCGCTCCTCAGGCATGCCTGAAGGCGAAAAGCTGGTGGACCTGGCCCGCCACAAGGCCACGCTCTGCCTTTTCCTTTCCGCGGCCCTGGGTTCGCGCATCGAGGAAGACTTGCTTCCCGCCTACGGCCCGGACTGCCCGGCCGCCATCGTGGTGCGGGCTACCTGGGAAGACCAGCAGGTCCACCGTTGCAGGCTCGCCGACCTTTTCAAGACCCTGAAAGAGAACAAGATCAGCAAGCACGCCATGATCATCGTGGGCGAGGCCCTGCGCCAGGAAGGCGAGGCCAGCAAACTTTACGACGCCGCCTTTTCCCACGGATACCGCAAGGCCAGCCTCTGATGCCCAACCGCCTGATCCACGAAAAAAGCCCCTACCTCAAACAGCATGCCAACAACCCGGTCGACTGGCGTCCCTGGGGTCCCGAGGCTTTTGAAGCCGCCCAGAGCGAAGACAAACCCATTCTGCTCTCCATCGGCTACTCGACCTGCCACTGGTGCCACGTGATGGAGCACGAGTCCTTCGCCGTCGCCAACACCGCCGCGGTGATGAACCAATGGCTGATCTGCGTGAAGCTGGACCGAGAAGAGCGTCCGGACGTGGACGCGCTTTATATGAGCGCGGTGACCTCGCTGACGGGCCAGGGCGGCTGGCCGCTGAATGTTTTTTTGACGCCGGACCTGAAGCCCTTTTACGGCGGCACCTATTTTCCGCCGCGCGCCGGTTTCGGGCGTCCGGCCTGGGTGCAGATGGTGGAGGCCATTGGCCGGGCCTGGAAAAATCCCGGACAGCGCGCGCAGATCCTTGAGGATTCCTCGAAGATGACCGAGGCCTTGAAGACGCTTGGCCAGGCGAGCGCTCCTGAAAAAGAACTGAAGGCCGAATGGATGGATACGGCGCTGGCCTCTTTCCAGCGCGATTTCGATCCAAACCACGGAGGCTTCGGGGGCGCGCCAAAATTCCCCATGCCCGTGAACCAGGCTTTTCTGATGCGCTACGCCCTGCACAAGACCCCCGCAGCCGCGAGCGCGCGGGCCATGGCTCTGCTCAACTTGCGGAAAATGGCCCTGGGCGGCATCCAAGACCATCTGGGCGGCGGCTTCGCGCGCTATTCCACGGACGAGACCTGGTTGTTGCCGCATTTTGAAAAGATGCTCTACGACAACGCGCAGCTGGCCGTCAATTATTTGGAAGCCATGCAACTCAGCGGCGATGCTGCCTTTGGCGAGACCGCGCGCGGTATCTTGGAATACGTGTTGCGGGACCTGCGCTCACCGGAAGGCGCTTTTTATTCGGCTGAAGACGCCGACTCGCTGGATACAGAGGGCGAGAAAGTGGAAGGGGCTTTTTACGTCTGGACCCGGGACGAGATCTTAAAGGAACTGGGTGAGAGCGAGGGTGCGGTTTTTTGTTCAGCCTACGGGGTCAAGGAAGAGGGCAACTTGCCCAACGATCCCCATGGTGAGTTCTATCAAAAGAACGTCCTGCACCCGGATCCTGATTGGAAAGGGGATTACGCTGGGCTGGAGCTTTCGCGCCGTAAGCTTTTCGAGCTGCGCTGCAAACGGCCGCGCCCCCATCGCGACGAAAAGGTGCTGTGCGCCTGGAACGCACTGATGATCTCGGCGCTGGCCAAGGGCTGGCAGGTTCTAGGGGATGCGCGCTATCTAAAGGCCGCGCAAGACTGCGCCCAGTTCCTTTTCGCCTCGATGTTCGACGCGGACCAACAAAGGCTTTACCGGCGTTATGCGGAAGGGGAGCGGGCGGTGGAGGGGATGGCCAGCGACTATGCCGATCTGATCCAGGCTTGCCTGGACCTTTATGAATCCGATGGAGAAGGGATCTGGCTGACCAGGGCGGAGACCTTGGCTAGCGTCATGCGAAGCGATTTTTTCGAGGAGACCACGGGCGCGGTCTTCAATTGCAAGCAGGGACAGGATCCGCATCTGCTTTCGCGCCTGCAGGAGACCCACGACAACGTGGAGCCCTCGGCCGCCTCGGTGCTGGCCTCGGTCTTTTTGCGGCTCGATCTGCTGACGGAAAAAGCGGGGTACCGGGAAGCAGGCCTTTCCGCGCTGAAAGCCTTAGGCGCTTCCATGGCCCGCCAGCCACGCGCCGCCGCGGCCGCGCTCAGCGCCCTGGATCTCGCCCTGGGGCCTCCCACCCATGTGGTGGTCCTATCCCCGCCGGACTCCGAGATGCTGGCCGCTGTGCGCCGCGTTTTTTCGCCGCGCCGGGCCCTGATCGCGCTGGCTCCCGGCGCCGCAGGGGCGCCGGGCTTTACCAAGGATTTTCAGATGCTGCAGGGAAAGCCGACGGCCTACGTTTGCGTGGACCGCGCCTGCCGCCTCCCCAGCGCGGACAGCGCCGAGGTGTCGCGGCTGATCACGGCCTCCGCCTGATCAGACCGCTTTGCGCGGGGAACTGACCGGCCGGTTGGAAAGCGGGGTCTTGGGGCTTGAAAAGGACTGGGGCGCGGACGACGCTTTGCCGGGGCGGGGATGCTCGCCCGGAGCGTGGTTGTGGCCTTCGTGGGACTCTTCAGCCTCGGCTTCTTTGGCGGCTTCCGCGTTGCGGACGGCCAGATTCTTGCTGACGGCCTCTTCGTCCTCGCGCAGATGGCATTTCTTGTATTTCTTTCCCGAGCCGCAAAGGCAGTCGTCGTTGCGTCCGGTGGTCCTGAAGCGCGTTTCCGCGTCTGTGATGGGCATAAGGCTCCTTGGATCTGAGTGCTGTTCGGCCCCATTATAATTGATTCTATCGCAGTGAAAAGCCCCTTATCACCCCTCCGGGTTCCTCTTGCCAGCCATGCCGTATGGGGATAAACTGGGTCCACTTTCATGCCATGATATCAGCTTCGCTTAAGGCACACCATGTCCTCGACCACCCAGCCTGTCCAGCTCACCGATGCGTTGAAATTGATGCTCGAATTGCAGGATCTTGATACCCAGCTCGGAAAATGGGAAAAACAGCGCCTGGCCCTGGCCAAGACCGTGGCCGAGAGCAAGGCCCGCGTCGAGGCCTGTAAGGTCCGCCAAGAAGAGCTGAAAAAATCCTTTGAGCAGGAAAAAAAGAAGCGCGGCCTCCTGGAGCTGGAAGTCAAAGCCATGGAAGAGGAGATCCGCAAGCACAACGCCCAGCTGGGGCAGCTGACCAGCAACGACGCCTACAAGGCCAAGCTCTCCGAGATCCAGAACGCGCGCAAGACCATCCTGGACATGGAAGAGCAGATCCTGCACCTGATCACCAATGAAGAGGCCATCAAGGCCCGCTTTGACGAGGAAGCCAAGGCCCTGCAAGCCGAGACCGTGGCCGCCGAGGCCAAGCAGACCGAGATGGCCGCCGAGGCCAAGGCCTTCGAGGACAAGGTCGGCGCCGAGCAGGGCCAGCGCGAACGCCTGCTGGAGGCCATGGGCAAGGATTTTTCCTACACCTATCAGCGCTACCACAAGGCCAACAAGGGCAAGGTCATCACCCGCATCGAGCACGACCTTTGCAACAACTGCCGCATGAAGGTCTCGGCCCACCAGATCAACGAGGTCCGCAAGCAGAAGAACCTTTGCTATTGCCAGAGCTGCGGGCTGATCCTGACCTACCTGGCTTGAGCTTCGGGCCCCCACTTGTCCGCGGCTAAGAAGCTCAAGAATGACCTGATCTTTTACCTCCTCGCCGGCGTTTACGGCGTTTTTAACGTCCTGCCGTTGTCGCTCACGCGGCCGCTGGGAGCCGGCCTTGGCCGGCTTTTTTTTTACCTCGTCCCCTTTGAACGCAAAAAGACCCTGCGCACCCTCTCCATCGGCTTTCCGCAAAAGTCCCCGCAGGAGCGCCGCGCCATGGCCGCCGCCGTCTTCGCCCACTTAGGCCGTGGCGCCGCCGAGTTCCTGCGTTTTCCCAACGTGGGACGCGAAGAGTTATTGTCCTGGGTCAGCCAAGCCAGGGGTTTCGAAAAAGTGGAAGCCGTGCTGAGCAGCGGCCGCGGGGTGGTGATCGTCACCGCGCACATGGGCAACTGGGAGATGATCGCCGCCTGGACCGCCCAGCACGCGCCCACGGCCGGCCTGGCCCGCCAGATCTACGACCCCCGTTTGGACCAGAAATTGAACGACTTCCGCCGGGGCAAGGGCATCACCGTGTTCCCCCGCAACACCTCGCTGCGGCCGATCTTGAAATGGCTGAAAAGCGGCAAGGTGCTGGGCACCTTGGCTGACCAGGACACCAACGTGGATTCGATCTTTGTGGATTTTTTCGGGCGCGAAGCCAAGACCCCTTCCGGGCCGGCCTGGCTGGCCGCGGTCAGCGGTTCGGCCTTGATGACCGGCTTTTCCAGGCGTCTGCCGGACGGGACCTATGAAGTGGAATACCAGGATGAGATCCCTTTGCCTGTGGGCGATCTGAGCAAGCCGGCCTTGAAAGCGGCGGTGCAGGAATACACCCGCCGCACCGAGGCCTTCATCCGTAGCGCGCCCGAGCAATGGGTCTGGAACCACGACCGCTGGCGTTCAAAAAAAGAGGAGGCATCCACGGGATGGCGACCTGGAGAAGCTTGATCCTGGGCGCCTGCCTGGCCTTGGCCGGCTGCGAAGGCCCGCGCGAGCCCTCCGCTGCCGCGCCCCCGCAAACACCCTCGGCTGACAAGCCCAGCCTGGTCTTTGACGGTTTCAAAGCCCGCGGCACAGCCAAGGGCGTGAAGCAGTGGGAGGCCGAGGCCAAGCGCGCCTGGGTCCTGAAGGGATCTCGCAACGCCAGCGCCGAGGACGTCACGATCACTTACTTTCAAAAAGGCCTGGCCGTGTCCCGCGCGCGCGCGTTGCACGCCGAGATCAACCTGAAGACCTACGACCTGGAAGCCGAGGGCGAGGTGGTGGTCCATGGCCAGAACGGGGTGGTGCTGGAATCCGACCGCCTGAGCTGGGACAACCAGACCGAACAGGTGCACACTCGCTCGAAGGTCCGCGTGCTGAGGGGCCGCTCCATCCTGACCGGAAAAGGGCTGATCGCCGACCGCAAGATGGAAAAGGTGGAGGTGCTGGAGGACGTGCGAGTCGAGACCGCCAGCGTGGCCGAATTGAAGCGGATGAGCCATGAGCTCAAGTAAGGCGCTTTGGCTGCTGCTGGCGATGCTGACCGCGCTGGCGTCGGTTGGCTGCGTTGAAAAAAGGCTGGGGCCGGTTGGATCCTCCGCAGCCACGGGGCTCGGCGCCCCACCCCTGGCCGCCGCGGCCACGCCCGTTCCTTCGCCCACACCCTACTTTCCGCAGAACCGGCCCTTGGATGAGCGGGCGCCGGTGAAGCTGCGGGCCGACCATCTGCGCTATGACGCCCGCAGTAAAGAGACGCGGTTCAGCGGCAACGTGGTGGCGCGCCAGGATAGCACCGTGCTGAAGTCCGACGAACTGGTCTCAGGGGACCAGGGGCAGTCGGCGCGGGCCAAGGGCCATCTGCGCTTGCGCGACGACGAACGCCGGCTCGAGATCCGGGCCTCGGAAGGGGAATACCGGGACGCCCTGGGAACGGCCGAGCTGCGCGGCGGCGTGGTGCTGCACAGCCAGGACCCTTACGCGCTGCCTGTCACCGTGACCGGAAAGACCGCGTGGTACCAGAGCGTGTCCCGCCTGGCGCGGGTCTCGGGCGGGGTGAAGGTCAAGC
>JAZKAF010000104.1:0-14673 GCA_040389285.1 candidate division FCPU426 bacterium | reverse complement strand
TGGTACCAGAGCGTGTCCCGCCTGGCGCGGGTCTCGGGCGGGGTGAAGGTCAAGCGGGGTGCCATCGTGGCCCTTGCCAAAGAGGCGCGGTTGAACGGTAGCGAGGGCAAGCTGGATCTGGAAGGAGGCGTGGACATGACTTTAGGAAAGAAGAACTGGGTGCTTTCGCGCCGCGCCAGCCTGGACCAAAGATCCAGGGACATGTCCTTTGAAGGCGAGGTCGAGGCTAAGATCATCCCCGCCGAGATCCGTGAAGCGGCCGCCCATCCGGAGAGATAAGATGCCTGAAACGATTTTTCCCGACGCCCAACCCGGCGCGGTGCAGCACCGCTTCCTAAAGGCTGAGCATCTCAGCAAGACCTACTCAGGCCGTGAGGTGGTGCGCGACGTGCAGCTCGAAGTCCGCCAGGGCGAGGTGGTAGGTCTGCTTGGCCCCAACGGCGCGGGGAAGACCACCTGCTTTTACATGGTCACCGGGCTGGTGAAGCCCGACCGCGGCCGGGTCTTTCTTGAGACCAAGCATCATGGGACCGAGGCGCCCGGGATGACGGACCTGACCGACCTGCCCATGCACGCCCGCGCCCAGCAGGGCGTCGGATACCTGGCCCAGGAGGCCAGCATCTTCCGCAAACTGAGCGTGGAAGAGAACATCATGGCGATCCTGGAGATGCGGCCTTTATCCCCGGCGGAGCGCCAGGCCAAGCTGCGGCATCTGCTCGAGGAATTTGGCATCGCCCACTGGGCCAAGCAGAAGGCCTACACCTTGTCCGGCGGGGAACGCCGGCGCACCGAGGTGGCCAGGGCCCTGGCCATTGACCCCGATTTCATCCTTTTGGATGAGCCCTTCGTCGGCGTCGATCCCATCGCGGTCATCGACCTGCAGGAGCTGATCCGTTCGCTGGCCGACCGCAACATCGGCGTGCTGATCACTGACCACAATGTGCGCGAGACCCTTTCCATCATCGACCGCGCCTACCTGCTCTATCAGGGCCAGGTCCTGCTCTCGGGCACGGCCGAGACCCTCGCCAACAGCGCTGAGGCCAAGAAGATCTATCTCGGCGAAAAGTTCGCCCTTTAGATGACGCGCGCTGTCTTTTTCCTGGTCCTGTTCTTAGCCAGCCAGCATTTAAGCGCCGCCTCCGGGCGGCCCACGCCCTCGCTGTTCGAAGGCGCGCTGCGCTCCTATCATCAGGGCGATTTTGAGGAGAGCGCGGCCGTGTTACGCGCCTTGGCGCCCCAGAGCGCGGCGTATCGCCGGGCCTGGCAGGGCTTTCTTTTCGAGCGCCAGGCCTATGCCGAGCTGGAGCGGGAACTATCCTTTCCCGACCTGAAAGAACTGGATGACTGGCAGCGCGGCCTTTTGGCGCGTTGCCGCGCTGACTTAGGGGACTGGCGCGGCTGCCTGGCCTCGCTTGAGGACATGGATTCCGCCGAGGCGTTGGCGCTACGCGCCGAGAGCTTGGACGAACTTTGCGACACGCAAGCCGCGGAGGCTTGGAAGATCGCGGTGGCCGCCCTGGAATGCGACACGAGCCTTCCTTTGGCCAGCTTCAGGGCCGGAGACCATTTTTTTCGCCACGGGATGCTGGCTGAAGCCGAAGCTGCCCTGAAAAAGACGAGAAAGCTCGACAACGCCTGGACCGCCAACAATCCCTTGCTCGTCTCCCTCTACCTGCGGCAGGGCCGCGTGAAGGAAGCCTTCCGCGGCCTGGAAGCGATGCGAGGCATCGACCCCTCCGATCAAGGCGTCCGGGATGACTTGAATCAGTTGGTCCTGGCGCATCCCGAGCTGCTCGAGGAGGCTCGGGCCGGCGAGCGTCACGCTGACGCGATGCGCGCGGTCCGAAAAAATCCCCGGGTGCGGGCCATGCTCAGGCGTCCCAAGGAACCGATGGTGCGGGTGGGCCTGCTGCTGCGCGCGCCGAGCTTCCGCTTCAAGACCGCCTCGGAGGTGCTGGTGCAGCCTCTGGGCGTCACGCTGCCGGCTGACCGCGCGTTCGAGGCCACGCAGTGGAATGGGGCCTGGAAATTGAACGCCGTGGACGCGCTGGGAAGCACGCCCCTGGTCGTCGCGGTGGATCAGGACCTCGTCTTGCATCCCTTGGACGACCAGGCCACGCTCTCGATCTATGACGTGGCCTTCGGATCCGGATATTTTTGGGCGGCCAAAGAGGACCGCTCCTACCGGGGCGATCTGGAGCTGCATCCCGAAGGCCTCAAGGGCCTGACCGTGGTGGATCGGCTGCCGCTGGAATCCTACCTTCTCGGGGTCCTGCCTTCCGAGATCCGCCCGGCCTGGCCCATGGAAGCCCTGAAAGCCCAGGCGATCACGGCCCGGGCTGACCTGATCTCGCGGCTGGGCCGCCACCGCAGCTCAGGCTTTGACGTCTGCGCTGATGTGCACTGCGCCGCCTATCGCGGGGCGGGAGCCGAGCATCCGCGCTGCAGCGCGGCCGTGACCAGCACCGCTGGCCTGGTGCTGGTCTCCAGGAAAAGCGGACGGCCCATGCAGGTCAATTACATGGATTCCTGCGGCGGCCATACCGAGGACGTGGGCGAGGTCTGGGGCAAGGGGCTGGGGTCCGCGGTGCTGGGATCCAACGCGGTCTATGACGGGCCCGAGCGCAAAAAAAATCCCTGGCCAGGCCGCTTTCCGCTCGATCCCGCCATGCTGGTCGATTATTTGGATTTCGGTCGGACGCAAGTCCCGGCTTGGTGCGACCAGCCGGGGCGGGAGTCGCTGGCCCAGTTCCGCTGGGTGGCGCGCTATGAAGCTGGCCGGCTGGAAAGGCTGGTCTCGCGGCGCCTTGATGTGGGGCATCTGCTGGCGGTGGAGCCGATGGAGCGCAGTCCCTCGGGCTATGTAAAGCGGGTGCGCTTCACGGGTTCGAAAGGCGTGGCCACGGCTTCTTCCGATTCCATACGCAGCGCGGTCAAAGGCCTGCGATCGAACCTTTTTTATGTCGAGACGCGCCGCGATCCGGAAGGCCATCCAACCGAGTTCCTTTTTCACGGGGGCGGCTGGGGCCACGGCGCTGGCTTTTGCCAGACCGGGGCCTATGGCATGGCCCGCGCCGGCAATGGCTATAAGCAGATCCTGAGGCATTATTTCCGCTCCGCGAAGATCTCGAGGCGTTACTGATCTTATGAAACTAGGGCCCCTCACCTTTATCCCTAAGTATTCGCCCAAGCCCTGGGGCGGACGCCGCCTGGAGCGGCTTGGCAAGACGCTGCCCCCGGGCGAGTCGATCGGCGAGAGCTGGGAGATCTATGACCGGCCCGAGGCCTCGTCCGTGGTGGCCGAAGGACCCTGGCGCGGCAGCACCCTGGAACAGATGATGAAGGAGTGGGGTCCGCGCCTTTTGGGGCCGCGAGAGTTCGACAAGCACTACGAACGCTTTCCTTTGATGGTCAAGTTCATCGACGCGCGCGAGGCGCTTTCCGTGCAGGTGCATCCGGACGATGACCAGGCTTTGCGCCTGGTGAGTCCGCACGAGCTGGGCAAGACCGAGATGTGGAGCGTGCTGGAGGCGGATCCGGATTCCAGCGTGGTGGCGGGCTTGAAGCGGGGCACGGACCGCGAAATTTTTTTGGCGGCGCTGAAGGCCGGGAAACTGGACGGCGTTTTGAACCAGGTGCCGGTCAAGCCCGGGGACGTGGTCTTCATCCCGGCTGGGCGGGTGCATGCCATTGGCGCGGGCTGCCTGATCGCCGAGATCCAGCAGAATTCGGACACGACTTTCCGGGTCTATGACTACGGCCGCCTTGAAAAGGACGGCAAGCCGCGCGACCTGCATCTGGGCCCCGCCCTGGAATGCATCCGTTTTGACGACGAAATGGCCGAACTGCCCGGGATCCAGCCCTTGGCCGACCTGGAATGCCCTTATTTTAGGGTCGAACGCCTGGCCCCCATGGGCCGCCAGGTGCTGGCCAGCCACGAGCCCTGTTTCCAGATCCTGCTGGGGATCGGAGGGGAGATAGGCCTGCATTGCGACGGCCAGGCCCTGCGATTAAAGGCCGGTTCCACCGTGCTGATCCCGGCCGACCTGACTCCGGTGCTGGAAAACGCCACGCCGGGCGCCGCCTTGCTGAGGGTGCGGCCCTTTTAAAGCCGTCCGGCTTCGGGTATGATGTAAAAATTCTTTTTTTAGGGGACCAAGAAAGTGGCCAAAAAACAATGGCTGGTGACGGGCGGGACGGGATTCTTCGGCACGCATATGGCATGGCGCCTGATCGAGGAGGGCATACGCCCTATCCTGCTGGATAAGGCTCCCATCGACGACCCCGGGTTGGTCGGCAAGGTGGACTACATCTGCGCCGATGTGCGCGACAAGGCCGCGGTCAGCGCGGCGGTCAAGCGCTGCGAAGCGGTGGTGCACGCCGCCGCCGCCCTGCCGCTGGAACCGGCCAAGGAGATCTGGGAAGTCACGGTGCATGGCGCCGAGAACGTCTATGGCGCCGCTCTCCAGCACGGTGTCCGCAAGTGCGTGCATATCGGCACCACGGCGGTCTATGGCATCCCCCGCGTGCATCCGCTTTATGAAGATTCGTTGCTGGTCCCGCTGGGACCTTACGGCGAAGCCAAGTGCGAGGCCGAACAGGTGGGTCGTCGCCTACGGCGCGAGGGCCTGGACCTGACCATCATCCGCCCCAAGACCTTCATCGGCACGGGCAGGCTGGGCGTCTTTCAGATCCTTTTTGACTGGGTGCAGAGCGGCAAAAAGATCCCCGTGCTGGGGACCGGCAAGAACCGCTACCAGCTGCTGGAAGTGACCGACCTGGTGCAGGGTGTCTGGCTCTCCGCCAACGCCAAGATCAAGGGCGACGACTACAACATCGGCGCCACCCGCTTCGGCACCGTGGAAGAGGATGTGGGCGCGCTTTGCAGCCACGCCGGGAACGGCGCCAGGGTCTGGCCCGTGCCGTCCGAGCCCGCCAAGATCGCGCTCAGGATCATGGAACGCTTCCACATGTCGCCGCTCTACAAGTGGGTCTATGAGACCTGCGACCATGACAGCTTTGTGGACACCACCAAGCTGCAAAAGCAGCTCAAGTGGAAGCCGAAGTATTCCAACGCCGAGATGCTCTGCAACACTTATGACTGGTATTTGAAAGAAGGCATCGCCATGGCCAGCCGCTCCGGCACCACGCACCGCGTGGCCTGGAAACAGGGCCTGCTGGGTCTGGTCAAGGCGTTCATGTGAGGCAGGATTGATCAAACGGATCGTATCAGGGGGACAGACTGGCGTGGACCGCGCGGCCCTCGACCTCGCCCTGGACCTGGGGATCGAGGTCGGTGGCTGGTGCCCCAAGGGACGCCGGGCCGAGGACGGGATCATCCCGCCCCACTATCCGTTGAAAGAGACCCCGCTCAGGGATTATGAGCAGCGCACCGAATGGAATGTGCGCGATTCCGAAGGCACCCTCATCCTCACCACGGGCAAGCCCGAAGGCGGCACCGCCCTGACTTTGGAAGCCGCCCAGCGCATGGAAAAGCCCTTTTACGTGGTGGATCTGCTGGCCAAGCGGCACTTGGCCTCGCTGCAGTATTGGGTGGAATACGAAAAGATCACCGTGCTGAACGTGGCCGGACCCCGCGAAAGCCGGGTTCCCGGGGTCAAGCACATGGCCACCGAGTTTTTGAAGGACCTGGTCTTCATGTGGAAGCTCTAGAAACAATTTAAACCAGCAGGAGGGGACGCTTTGCGGAAACTATCCGGGAAGAGGTTCGTGGCGACGATGATGCTCGCCTTATGGGCGGTGTCCATTCCCGGTAGCGCTGGCGTTGAAGAAGCCAAAGCGGCCTATGCCCGGGGCATGGCCCTCGAAAAAACAAAAAATTACGCCGGAGCCGCCATGGAATTCGAAGCCGCGCTCCGGGAATCCCCAAATTATTTCTACGCCATCAAACAGCTCGGCACCTGCCGTTATTATCTAGGCGACAAGGCTGGGGCCCTGGGCTGTTACGAAGCCTACCTCCAGAAACAACCTTCGGACACGGCTGCGGTTTCGTTCGCGCAGAGCCTGCGCAAGGCGGGCGTGCAGGCCACGCCTTTCACCCTTCCTGGCGACAGCACCGCGCCTGCCGCATCCGGATCCGCGGCAAGCGAGATGGGGACGGGCAAACGTTTTGGACTGCGCGTCGGTGGCGGCTACGCCGGTGGTTTAGGAGGCGAGAGCTATGGACGGAATGTCTCCACAGGCGGAGGTTATTTAGTTTCCCCTGGAGCAGGGCTAGCCTATTCCATTGAACCTATTTTCACCTTGAACGACCGTATTGAATTCGGCCTTGGTTTCTTTTCCTCAGGCTTCAGCGCCTCCGGCAGCTCCACCTACACCTCCAATCCCGGCAACAACGTCACTCAGGACAGCTCGACTTACGCCTTTTCCACCGTTCCCATCATTGCCAGCGTCTACATCAAACAGCCGGTATGGAAAAAACTCAGCCTAGTCCTGGGATTTGGCGCCGGATATGCCACAGGCGGGGATATGGTCCAGACCAGCGATCAAACTTCCGCCAGCGGGGGATCAGCTTCGGGAAGTGATAGCTCCACCACCATCGTCAGCGTTGACGGCGGCGTGGCCTACCGGGCTGCGCTCGGCGCGGAATATTCTTTTGGGAAGAACTTGTCGGTGTTTGGCGGCTTTTCATTCCTGGGCGCCAATTATCCCATCAGTAAATCAGTCAGCACGTCCGTGCAAAGGGATGGTTCCGGCAACGCCACCTCTGACACTTCCTATACCACGACCTATACTGCGGACGCTCCCAAAAAAAAGGAGACGCCGACCTCCACCACCACCAACACGGTCTCCTTTTCAGGCGGCGTTTACGAAGTTAAATCGGATGATGGCGTGACCCAAAGTACGATCCACCAGGATTATGGTCCGGGAGTGGTTTTGGAGTATCAGTCGATCAGCTACACGACCCTCCAACAAAAAGGCCCGACGCACGACCTGAGCCAGATGTCCTTTCAGATCGGCGCGACCTATCGTTTTTAACTTGGTAGCCGCCATGCTGGCCTAGCTCCACGCCGGCCGGCGCTGTTGAATCCATTTCTCCGGCCGACGTGAAATAAGCTTTACTTAGCCGATCTCGACTTTGCGGGACTGGGCTTCGGGTTGCTTGGGGATGCTGATCAGCAGCAGTCCGTTCTCGAAGCGGGCTTGGATCTTGGTCGTGTCGAGGTTGGGGCCCAGCTTGAAGGAACGTTCCAGGTCTCCCCGGCTGTGCTCGGAATATTCCAGCTGAAAGCCTTCCCTTTCCACGCTGATCCCCGGGACCTTGATCGTGAGGACCTTTTCGGACACTTCCAAAGTCAGCTCCTCGCGTTTTCTTCCGGGTAAAGCGGCCTCCAAAAGCATTTCCTTGTCGTTCTCGAAGATGTTGACGTTCAGGCCCGAGGTATAACCGCTGAAGCTCCGGGGTGTGGCGCAGCTTACGTACATGGTGTGCTCCTAAGCTTAAGAGATGGGTTCTGCCCTTTTGAATGCAAGCGCCGTGCCATGGTTGGATTTAAAGGGAATTCAGCTGCCGCAGCCTTAATTCGTCTCAAAATGGAATGGTCCCTGTTTCAAGCTTGAACAGGGACCCGCTTCCGTGGAAAATGTCATTCATCTCTCAGGAGCATCTATGGCCCTTGTGCATTACATCCTCTTGGCTTCAGTGATCGGCTTGGCCGTCATCTGGCCCCTTTCGTTTTTTGGTTACCGTTATTACCGGGGCCTGATCGACAGCGGAGACCAGGCCAAGCACTGAACGAAGCATCATCCTTAAATAAAAAAGGCATCCCAGTTGGGATGCCTTTTTGTTTTTCCCCACCCTCTCCCGCTCCCTAGCGGGAGAGGGTGGCGGCCAAAGGCCGCCGGGTGAGGGAAAAGCACGCGCGGATTCCCCAGAATGCTCGGTTTTTCCCCGCCTTCTGCCCTCACCCCGCCGCATTATTTCGATCCCATCAGGGCTGGGGTAGGATGCAGCCCTCGAAGAGGCCGGCGGGTGAGGGTCATAGCGCTTTTACTGACCCAGTTTTGTTTTTTCCACGGATGCCCTCACCCCGCCGCATTATTTCGATCCCATCAGATGCGGCGACCCTCTCCCAGCAGGGCTGGGAGAGGGTGGGTCAAAAGCCTAGAGGCGTGCACGGCGTGAGGCAAAGTGAAACAGCGCCTGTCGCATAGGGCTGCAGCGCGGCCAGGCCTACACGGGAATAGTGTGATTTGGGCCCGTTTTGCCATTGGCCCGTAAATTGCATAAAATATAGGTGAGACAAGTATCCCTACGAGGTTTTCATGAACTTTGAAAAATTCACCGTCAACGCCCAGAAAGCCATGGCTGATTCCCAGCGCCTGGCCTCGGAGCAAGGCAACGCGGCCTTAGGTCCCGAGCATCTGAGCCTGGCCTTGGTGCGCCAGAGCGATGGGCTGGTGGTGCCACTGCTTTCGAAGTTAGGGCTCAATGCCAAAGCCTTTGAGGCCGAGGCTCAAGCCGCGGTAGAGCGTTTGCCCAAGGTGAGCGGTTCGAATCAGCTCGTGCTGTCGCGGGAGCTGGATGAAGTCCTTAACCAGGCTGAAAAAGAAGCCGCGGCCATGAAGGACGACTACGTATCCACCGAACACCTCTTCCTGGCCCTGGTGGAAAAAGGCCATCTGAAACAGGAAGGCCTGCGCCGCGACCTAGTCCTGAGGGCGCTCGCGGACATCCGCGGCGGTTCCCGGGTCACGGATCCGACGCCTGAGGATAAATTCCAGGCGCTTGAAAAATATTCCAAAGACCTGACAGCCCTGGCCCGCCAGGGGAAGCTGGATCCGGTGATCGGCCGCGATGACGAGATCCGCAGGGTGGTGCAGGTGCTGTCGCGCCGCACCAAGAACAACCCCGTGCTCATCGGCGAGCCAGGCGTGGGCAAGACCGCCATCGCCGAGGGGCTGGCCGGGCGCATCGTCTCGGGCGACGTGCCCGAAGGCCTGAAGCGCAAGCGCGTGCTGGCCATGGACCTGGGAGCCATGGTGGCCGGCGCGAAATTCAGGGGCGAGTTCGAGGACCGTTTGAAAGCCTTTCTGAAAGAGGTCGTGGCCTCCCAGGGCGAGGTCATCCTCTTCATCGACGAACTGCACACCATTGTCGGCGCGGGTGCGGCCGAAGGCTCGATGGACGCCAGCAACATGCTGAAGCCCGCCCTGGCGCGCGGGGAGCTGCGCGCTATCGGGGCCACTACCCTGGATGAATACCGCAAGCACATCGAAAAGGACCCGGCCTTGGAGCGCCGTTTCCAGCCGGTCTACGTGGGCGAGCCCTCGGTGGAGGACACCATCTCGATCTTGAGGGGCCTGAAGGAGCGCTACGAAGTGCACCACGGCGTGCGCATCCAGGACGCGGCGCTGGTGGCCGCGGCCACCTTGTCACATCGTTACATCTCCTCGCGCTTTTTGCCGGACAAGGCCATCGACTTGGTGGACGAAGCCGCCAGCCGCCTGCGTATCGAGATCGATTCGATGCCCGCCGAGCTGGACGAGGTCGAACGCCGGGTGCGGCGCCTGGAGATCGAAAAACAGGCCCTGACGCGCGAAAAAGACGCCGCCTCCAAGGAACGCTTAGGAAGCCTTGAAAAAGAGATGGCTGACCTGAAGGAGAACTCCTCCCAGTTGAAGGCCCGCTGGCAGAACGAGAAAAAGGTCATCGACGCACTGCGGCGCCTGAAGGAGGAGATCGACCAGAAGCGCGCCGAAGAGGCCCGCCTGGAGCGGGACGGCGAACTGGCCAAGGTGGCTGAGATCCGCTTTGGCGTGATCCCGGGCCTGGAGGAAAAATTCAGGGAGCAGGAAAAAAAGATCAAGGAACTGCAGGCCTCGGGCGCGCTGTTGCAGGAGGAGGTCACCGAGCAGGAAGTGGCCGAGGTGGTGGCGAAATGGACCGGCATCCCCGTTGCCAAGATGATGGAAGGCGACAGCGCCAAGCTCTTGGGCCTTGAGAGCGCTCTGCGCGCCCGGGTGGTGGGGCAGGAAGAGGCCCTGACCGCGGTGGCCAACGCGGTGCGCCGCAGCCGGGCCGGCCTTTCCGACCCCAAGCGGCCCACGGGCGTCTTTCTTTTCGTGGGCCCCACGGGAGTGGGCAAGACCGAACTGGCCAAGGCCCTGGCCGAGGACCTTTTTGACGACGAGAGCATGCTAGTGCGCATCGACATGTCGGAGTACGGCGAAAAATTCTCGGTCAGCCGTTTGCTGGGCGCGCCTCCGGGATACGTGGGCTACGACGAGGGCGGCCAGCTCAGCGAGGCGGTGCGCCGCAGGCCCTACTCGGTGATACTTTTTGATGAGATCGAAAAGGCGCATCCCGAGGTCTTCAACATCTTTTTGCAGATCATGGATGAAGGACGCCTGACCGATGGCCAGGGCCGGGTGGTCGATTTCAAGAACACGGTCATCATCATGACCAGCAACGTGGGCTCCCAGCATCTGGCCGAGGTCCTGATGGACACCGACGCCCAGATCAAAAAACAGATCGAGCAGGACCTGCGCGAGCAGTTCCGGCCCGAATTCTTGAATCGCATCGACGCCATCGTGCCTTTCCATCGCCTGACCATGGCCGATATGGGCAAGATCGCCCAGATCCAGATGGCAGGCCTGGTCCAAAGGCTGGCCGAGCGCAAGATCACGCTGCGCCTCTCCCCCGAGGCGCTGCAACACCTGGCCGAAACGGGCTTTGACCCGCTTTATGGGGCTAGACCCTTGAAACGGGTGCTGCAGAGCGAGCTAGCCGACCCCCTGGCCCTCAAGATCATCGAGGGCAAGGTCAGGGAAGGGCAGGAAGTCGCGGTCTCCTTAGTGGACGGAAAGCTTTCAATGGCATGAACCCTTGGAAAGGAGCTAGCCATGAACAAGAACCCAGCAAAAAAGTCTCTGAAACGGCCCGCCAAGGTGGCTAAAGTCATGGAGGAGTTCAAGGAAGGCAAGCTGCACAGCGGGTCGCGCAAAGGCCCGAAAGTGACCGACCGCAAGCAGGCCATCGCCATCGCCCTGTCTGAAGCCCGCCAGGCCCCCAAGAAAAACTAAGGGGGGCCTTGGCCCTTCTTGCTCCGCCCCGGGTTTTCCCCTATCATCCCTTTCATGAAAAAAGCGAAAAGACTCCCACATCCTGACGAGGTCCCTGTGGATCCCAAGACCCTTTTGCTGGGCGGCCTTTTGGCCGCGGCGCCCATGGCATCCCTGGCCGCGGGCGTCGGCGCCGGCGTCTCGAAGCATGTGCTGCCCAACGGCATGACCGTCCTGGTCAAGGAAGTGCACAGCGCGCCGGTAGTGGCGGTCAACGCCTGGGTCAAGGTGGGTTCGGTGCATGAAGAGGACAAGGAACGGGGCATCACCCATTTCATCGAGCACATGCTCTTCAAGGGCACCGAGAAATTGAAGGTCGGCGAGCTGGACAAGACCATCAAGGCCGCGGGCGGCTACAACAACGCCCATACCCGCTACGAGAGCACCGATTTCATCGACGTGATGCCCTCGGACAAGCTGGACATCGCCCTGGAGACCACGGCCGACGCCCTGCAACATTCCAAATTCGACGCGGCCGAGCTGGATCGCGAGCGCAACGTGGTGTTGGAGGAACTGCACCGCGCCCAGGATAACCCCAGCTTTGAAGCCTGGAACAAGCTGACCAACCTTGTCTTTGAGAAACACCCCTACAAATATCCGGTCATCGGCTACAAAGACCTGCTGCAGAAAATGGATCGCTCGCTGCTCGTCCAATACTGGCAAAAATGGTACCGCCCGCAGAACATCGTGCTGGTGATCGTGGGTGACGTGAAGGCCGAGGAAGTGCAGGCCAAGGTCGCCAAGATCTTCAGCGCCTGGAGCGCCGGGAAGTCGAGACCTAAGCTCTTCCCTGCGGAGGCTGAACAGCAGGGCCTGCGCCTGGTGGAGTTCGACGCCGAGATCCAGACCACCATGGCCATCCTGGGCGTCCCGGGACCCGCTGAGACGGACAAGGACGCCCCGGCCGTGGACATGGCCCTGGCCATCCTGGGCCAGGGCATCTCGTCCCGGCTCAACCAGGAGGTGCGCGAGCGCCTGAAACTGGTGCACGGCGTCAGCGCCGGGCAGTTCAACGGCATGAGCCCGGGCCTGATCTACCTTTGGGCCGAGCTGGAACCCGCCCAGCTGAAGGCGGCCGTGAAGGCCCTTTGGGCCGAGGCTGAGCGCATGAAAGTGGAGCCCGTCTCCGACGAGGAATTGGCCCGCCAGCGGGTCAAGATCGAGCACGAAGAGGCCGGCGAACTCATGAACATGGAGGGCATGGCCGGGCGCCTGGGTTATTACGAATGCCTGGGCGACTACCGGCTTGGCGACACCCTGACCCAGCAGCTGCGCGACGTCACGGCCAAGGATGTGCTGCGGGTCATGAACCAGTATTTCCAGCCGCAGCGGGCCACGCTGGTCATCTCCCGGCCCAAGGGCTCCAAGCCCACGGGCATGAAAGCCGCGGATTGGAGCGATTGCCTGCGGGCTTCGTCCAAGGCCGCGCCTAAAAAGGACGCTCTGGCTGGCAAGAAGTCTGGCAAGCTCTCGCGCTACCGCTTTGACAACGGCGTGGAGCTCATCGTCAAGCCCATGCGCCACACGCCGCTGGTGGCCATGCAGGCGGTCATGCCGGGTGGATCGCACCTGGATCCTAGCGGCAAGGGCGGGGCCTTCAATTTGCTGGGCCGCCTGCTGCTGAAAGGCGCGGCCGGCATGGACGCTGTGGAGCTGGCCGATAAGCTGGACGACCTGGGCGCCGCCATCGCGCCGCACAGCGAGGCCGACCGCTTTGTGGTGACCGCGCAGATGCTCAGCTCCAAGTTCGAAGAGACCCTGGAGCTTTCCGGGAAGATCCTGCGCCAGGCTACCCTGCCCTTGGACGAGCTGGAAAAGGAACGCGAACGAGTGCTGAAGGACATCAAGGACAAGACCGATTCGGCGGACGATTATGTGGGCGACGTGTTCAACGCGCTCTTTTTCAAGGGCACGCCCTATGCTCTGCCGGAAGAAGGCAGCGCGGCCAGCGTGAAGCGCATCACCCGCAACGACCTGGAGACTTTGCGCCGCCGCTATCTTGCGCCTGACCATCTGCTGATCACCCTGGCCGGGGACATCGATCCAGAACGCGCGGCTAAGGTCGTGGCCAAGGTCTTTGGTCCGGAGCGTTGGGACGCGGTGGGACCCTCCGCGCCCGCGCCCGCCCCTAAAGCCGTGGCTCCCAAGGCCCAGCGCGCCCAGGAAAAGCTGGCCAAGAAGCAGGCGCATATCATGCTGGGCTGGACCGCGCCTTCGCCGCTCTCGCCAGACTATTATCCAGCCCGTATCCTGAATTCGGTGATGGGCGAGGGCATGGATAGCCGGCTCTTTGTTGAAGTGCGCGACAAGCGGGCGCTCTGCTACACCGTGCAGTCTTTCATGGACCGGCGGGTGGAGCCCGGGGCCTGGCGGGTCTACGTGGGCACCCAGCCTGAGAACGAAAAGCTGGCCACCGAGCTGGTGCTGAAGGTCGCGGCGGAACTGGCCGAGAACGGCATCACGGCCGAAGAGCTCAAGTCGGCCAAGGCCTATTCCAAGGGCATTTTCCAGGTGGCTCGCCAGGATTTCAGCACTGAGGCGCGCCTGCTGACCAACTATGAATTCTGGGGCTTGGGCGCCGAGGCGGTGGACGCCTATGCCAAGGCCGTGGACGCCGTGACCCTGGAGGACGTGAAACGGGTGGCCAAAAAATATCTGCTGACTTCCAAGACCAGCGTCGCGGTGGTCAGGCCGTGAACCTGGTCCTGGATAGCCTGAAAACGCGGCTTTCCTTCCGCTGGCTGGGGCACGGTCTGGGGATCGTGGCCGCCTTTGGGCTGCTGGCGCTGGAGGGAAAGTCGGGCTTTCCCTGGCAGGCGGCCCTGGTCCTGATCGCCTGTGTGGGAGTTTTCGAAGGCGCCTTCAGCTTTTTCGACCGCAAGGCCAAGCGCTTGAAGATCCTGGCGCCTACCGCTTTTCCGTTCAAGGACCTGCTTGAAGAGGACCGGCGATTGTTGCAGTCCACGCTGCTGGGCATGCCCTCTCGTTCGGCCTTGCGCGCGGCCGCGGTCTGGGGGGCCGGGGCTTTGGTGCTGGCCCTGCGGCTGGAAACTCGCGACGCTTTTCTCGCCTGTGCCCTCTTAGGCCTGCCGGTCGCCGCGGCCTGCCCTTACTTAGGTCTTAGCGCCATGGGCCGGCGTATCGCCCCTTTTTATTATTTCGAGGGCGACACGGCTGACGAGCTGTCCAAGGCCATGCCGTCGCTGGGGAGGCGCTTTCTTTTTCTGGCGGGCATCCCTTTGTTGCTGGCCCTGGCCCTGCCAGCCGTCGCGTCCATTATTGGGCCCTCGATCAACCTAGACCAGTGGTGCTGGATCGCCCTCTGGTCTGTGGCGGCGTTCTGGGGCGGCACCCGCGTGTTCAAGGACCTGGTCATCGCCCCCATCGAGGACTTAGGCATGGCGCTGGGACGTTTTGGGGAAGGAGACTACGGCGCGCTGCTGGACGTGGCTTCGGGCGATGAGATCGGCGTGACCAGCGGCCGCTACAACCGCAGCGTGCGCTCCACGGACCGGCGCTTTTTCATCCGCGAAAATTTCGGCAGCAGCCTCAGCCCGGCCCAGGCCGAGGGGCTTTTCGAGGGCGGCT
>JAZKAF010000103.1:0-8665 GCA_040389285.1 candidate division FCPU426 bacterium | reverse complement strand
TCTGCTGGGATCTCCCGAGCAAGCGGTTGTTGGGGATGACGATGGTTTTTCCGCCTCCGGTCTCAGCCGTCGGATTGGCTGTAGGGGCGATCGTGGGTGTCAGGGAGAAGGTAGAGCTGCAGCGGTAGATCCGGAAGTCGTCCAAATAGCCTTCCACGGGATGGAGGAGGCCCTTGTCATTGCCAAAGATCAGGAAGTCCGGGGAAGCGGGAAGCGTGGCCGCGGCTAGGTCCGTAAAGGCGACCGGGCTGTCCGCTCCGACCAGGGTTCCAGGCCAGGGCATATAGGGATAGATGGTCAGACCGCTGGCCTGCAGGATGATCGCCACAGGCTGCCGGCCCACGCTGATATCCTGCCATGTATCGAGGTCGTCCTCGTTGGCCGGGCCAGTGCCATAGACCATGGGCACATAGGAAGTCACGAGGCCAGAGGACGTCGAGTAGATCACCTGCAGCTGATCGAAATGGGGATGGCCCGGGCCAAAGGCCGAGACCTTCAGGTAGTACCCTCCCTTTCTTGCTTCAAGCAACACCTGTTCCGAAGCCGAGGCCGAGTCGTGCACCTGGAAATGCATGCAGACCATAGTGTCATGAAAGTCAAAGCCCGTTGTGTCAAAGCTGAGCGCCGCGGCGGTGTGCGAAACGCGGGGGGCGAAGCCGCTGACGGAGTTGTTGGATCCTTCGGGGATGTAGACCGGGGCGCCTCCGCCAATCCAGGTGCCGACGCCAAAGCCCGGGCCCCAGTCCTGGCCCGCCTGCAGGGCCAGATTGTACTCGTTGAAGCCGTAAAGGCCGTCCCAATGGTTGTTGCAGGGAGTCGCCACCGGCACCGGGGTGGGGGTCAAGGCGCCCAGGCCCTGGGAAAGGGCGACGAGAAACAAAAGCATGAACCTGGCCATTTGGACTCCTAACGCACGAGAAGAACGAGGATCCGTGTACGCGCGGGATAACCAACATTCTGGCAGAACCAGGGACCGATGCCAGTAAATTCAGGCAAACCGCGCCTAGGGACTATCCCTGCTGAGAATTTTGGGGTTGGTCAAGCTGTCGGATGCTGGATAATCTTTGTGAAATAACGTTAATCCTAGAAAACCGTAGTCTGAAATCGCTGCGTCAAAAATAGACTGACTAAAAGTTAAGGAAAGCAGATACTCGTTTGGCACAAATTTCTTATCGGGATTGAGGATGTAATTTTGGTAAAAATGAACCTCTTAATTTTGATCCTCTGCGCGCTGATATTCCCTTTTCCATCACAAGCAACGGTAAATTCTGAAAGCGATGCCAGCCACGCCAGGATCCTGGAGCAGTATGGCAAGCTGCCTTTGGCCTTTGAAGCCTGGCCCGCCACGGAAACTGGGCAACCCAGATACCTCAGTCGTGGTAGGGGCTACCAGATTCTGCTGACTCCCGCTGGCGCCGAACTGGCGCTTATTCATCCCGTCAAGAACGCCAAAAAAAATCCGAGAGATCCCAAGGATCCTAAATTCGAAAAACCACCCGAGATGGTCCAAGACAGGATCCAGATGAAGCTAGTGGGAGCGGATCCATCCTCGCCATCTTCAAGCCAGGACGTGTTGCCCGGCGTCAGCAATTATTTTCTGGGAAACGACCCAAAAAAGTGGCTGACCCAAGTGAAACAGTATTCCAAAGTCCGATTTCAAAATGTCTATCCCGGCATCGACCTGATCTATTACGGCAATCAAGGCCAATTGGAATACGACTTCGTGGTCAACCCCGGCTCGGACTATAAGAAGGTGGAGTGGGATATCCAGGGAGCGGACGAAGTCGCGATCAACGCCTCCGGCGAATTGATCCTGAAGAGCCAAGGCGACGAGATCCAATTCAAAAAGCCGGTCTGTTACACCAAGGATGCGAACGGATCCAGGCTGGAAGTGGCGGGCCATTATGCGATGCGAGAGAGCGGCCGCGTCGGATTCGAGGTGGAAAAAATACCCACAGGGAGGACTTTGGTGATTGATCCCACCCTTTCCTATTCGACCTATCTGGGTGCGGGTTCGAATGACGTCGGATTGGGCGTTGCAGCTGACAGCGCAGGCAATGTCTATCTGGGTAGCTACTCGAACGGAGCTTTTCTGCCTTCAACCGTGGGATCTTTTGCCGGTAGTTTTGATGTCGTGGTATCAAAGTTGGACAGCACGGGCACCACCTTATTGTATTCTACCTATATAGGCGGGAACGCTCAGGACGTCTTGCAGAACCTGGCCGTGGATACCTCTGGAAACGCCTATGTGACTGGCTACACCTATGGCGGCACCTTTCCGATCGTTTCGGCCTGTCAACCTGGCATCGGCGGAGGCGCTTATGACGCCTTTGTGGCTAAACTGAACAGCGCCGGAAATGCATTGTTGTATTCCACCTATCTGGGCGGAAATGGTCTTGAACAGGGAAATAGCATTGCCGTGGATAGCAGCGGTAATGCTTATGTGACCGGCGCGACAACCGGCGGCACTTTCCCCATTACAGGCGGGTTTCAAACGGTCTATGGCAACGGCGCAACCGATGCCTTTGTGGTCAAGTTAAGTAGCGACGGCGCCACCAGGCTATATTCGTCCTATCTTGGCGGAAGCAATGGCGATATCGGATATGGCATCGCCGTGGACGGAAGTGGAAACGCCTATGTGGCAGGCGTCACGGGTGGAGGCATGACCCTCCCGGGGACCATTAACCCCTTTGGTGCGGGGGGCGCAGATGCCTTCCTCGTCAAAGTGAACAGCAGCGGCAGTGCCCTTCTTTACGGGACCTATCTTGGGGGCGGGGGCGATGATGTGGGACGGGGCGTCGCGATCGATACTAGCGGGAACGCTTATGTGACTGGGTATTGTCAAACAGGATTTCCCACTGCCAGCGGATATCAAATGAGTTTTGGCGGTGTTTATGACGCGTTCGTCACCAAGGTGAACGTTAGCGGAACTGCTCTGGTGTATTCCACCTTTCTTGGTGGGGCCAATTCGGACTACGGATATGCCATCGCTGTGGACGGCTACGGAAATGCTGATGTGACAGGTTACGCTGCTGGCGGTTTTCCGACGCCAGGCGGGTACCAAACGGTTAACGGTGGCAGCGATGACTGCTTTTTCGCGCAGTTAAATAGCAGCGGGACTTCATTGTTGTATTCCACTTATTTGGGTGGGAGCACAAGCGATGTCGGAGAGAGCATTGCTGTTGATACTACCGGAAATATCTATGTAATAGGGATCACCAGTGGCGGAGGCTTTCCTACCCTAGGCGCCTATCAATCCGCTCATGGCGGCGGTACAGATGTCTTTGTCGCCAAGTTTGCCATGGAGGTTTACACGCCCACGCCCAGTTCCACCCCGACCTTCTCATCGACCTCGAGTCCATCGGCTATCCCGACTCTGTCGTCGACTCCGACCCTCTCGCCGACCCCAACTCCTTCGTCCACTCCGACTCCTTCATCGACAGCGAGCCCCTCGTCCACTCCGACTCCTTCGTCGACTCCCTCGGCGACGCCTACGGATACCGAGACCTTCACGATAACGAGTACTGCAACTTTCACTGAATCCGAAACCTTCACGCGCACGGGGACTCTCACGGCAACGCCTACGGCGAGCCCTCAAGGCACGCCCACGGCTTCGCCAAGCGGATCGCCCAGCTTTACGGCGTCGCCGACCTGGAGCGACAGCCCTACTTCTTCGCCGACCCTATCCTCGTCCCCCACTTTGACCGCAACCGGGACAAAGACGGATTCTCCCACCGGCACCCCTTCCCACACGGAAACGCCCAGCGCGACCCAGACCAGGACTTTTAGTCCCACCCCTACGGCGACAGCCACGGCCACTCAAACCAGCACCTATTCGAGCTCTCCCACCATGTCGGCCACGCCCACGATCACTGTCACATTCACGATCTCGGACACCTTTACAGCGTCGCCTACCCTCACGCCTGATTACAGCAGCAGCGTGGCGATCCGGGGCGTGTACCCCAATCCTGTCGGGGCCAAAGGCGCCGTGTTGCTGCTGAACGCGACTTTTCCGGGAACTTTCAGGCTAAGAGTGTATGACCTGCGCGGAGAACTGGTCTGGGACAAAATGGGATCCAAGACCCTGAACCAGGGAGATAACCGGGTGGTCTGGATGCCCCTTAATAACGCGGGCAATCCCCTGGCTTACGGCGCCTATTACATGGATCTGTTCGTCCAGGGCGATGGACGCAGCGCCAAGGCCGGGCGTTGGATCACGGTGCTAAAATGAGAAAAGAAGGCATGAAAGCGATCTTGGGTTGCTGCTTGCTGGCCTGCGCCGCTGGCCTTTGGGCTGGAACCGACAGTGTCGGCACCACAGCCGCGTCATTCACCAAGCTGGGCTTGGGCGCCAGGCCCGCGGCCATGGGCGACGCGGCGGTGGCGGATTCACTGGATCCCAGCGACATCGCCTTCAATCCCGCCAGCCTGGCGCGCAGCCCGGTGCTAAGCCTGCAGGCCACCCATTTGGAATGGTTCCAAGGCGCGCGCATGGAGAATGTGGCGGGAAGTTTTTCGCTCGGAAGTTCAGGGGCGCTGGGCGGCGCCATCACCTATCTGGGTCTGCCAGCCCAGGCTGGCGGCGCGATCAGCGGCGACGTGAACGATCCCAATGCCACGCTGACCGACCTGGGGACTTTCAGCCCCAGCGACCTCGGCGTCACTCTAGGATATGGTCGTCACCTGAGCGAGCACCTGGATGTCGGCGGAACTTTGAAGCTGACTTCGGAAAGCCTGGGGTCCAGCACGGCCATGGGTTTTACCGCGGACTTAGGATTCATGGCTTACCTGCCGGGACAGCCGGTCGTCTTTGGATTTTCAGCCCAAAATTTGGGGCCCGCCTCGAGTATCGCGTCGGAGAGCTTTGCTCAGCCCCTGGTCATCCGGGCGGGCGCCCGTTACAACGCCATGAGCGACACCGCGCATGGCCTGAAGTTGCTGGCTGAAATGGACCTGCCGATGGATAACGCGATCGCCGTGGCCGCGGGCGCGGAGCTACAACTGTATGAAAGCTTATTTGTGCGCTTGGGCTTTCGCGCGGACGGGATCTTCAATTCCTGGACCGCGGGCCTGGGTCTCGCTGGCACCAAAGAATTCTCTTTGGATATGGCCGTGGTCCCCGCGGGCGACCTGGGCTGGACCTACCGCGGCACCGTGACCTACGCGTTCGCGGGCGTGGCCGCGGCCGCCCCAAGCGCTGTCACCGTCCCCTTGAAGGTGTCGCTCAAGGTGCTGACGAGCCCCGGTGCCACCTGGCAAGCAAGCGCGACGGCCAGTCAGCCTGCCCAGCTCAAACGCTGGGGGCTCTACATCTATTCCGGCACGCGGATCATCCGCCAGATCAAGGGCGCGGCTCCCTTGCCTGATCCGATCGTATGGGACGGCAAAGATGATAACGGCAATCCCGCGGCCCCGGGACGCTATCCCCTGCGCCTGGCGGCTTTGGATGCCGCTGGCAAGGCGGTATACAGCGCGGAGAGCGCGTCCTTCGTGGTCTCGGCCGAACCCCAGCGATAGATCCGCTTATGGCTTTGAGCTGAAAAACCGCCTGGTTTAAGGCTAAAATAACCCGATTCAAAAAAACCCTTCCACCAAAGGACCTGACATGGCCGAAAAACTCGCGTGGGGAATCATGGGCACCGGATCGATCGCCCATACTTTTGCCAAAGGCGTGCAGCATTCCAAGCTTGGAACGCTAGTGGCGGTGGGCAGCCGGGACCAGGCCAGCGCGGACAAGTTCGGAGCCGAATTCGGCCTGACCCATTGCCACGGGAGCTATGAGGCGCTGCTGGCCGACCCGGCCGTGCAAGCGGTCTACATCTCGGTGCCGCATCCCATGCACGCCGAGTGGGCCATCAAAACCGCCGAGGCTGGCAAGGCTATACTCTGCGAAAAGCCGCTGGCCATGAACCACGCCGACGCCATGGCTGTGGTCAACGCGGCGGAAGAGAACCAGGTCTTCCTGATGGAAGCCTTCATGTACCGCTGCCATCCCCAGATCGAAAAGCTGGTCCAGCTGATCCGCGACAAAGCCATCGGCGACGTGCGGTTGATCCAGGCCACTTTTAGTTTTCAAGCTGGCCTGGACCTGAAAAGCCGCATCTTCAGCAACGCCATGGGCGGCGGCGGCATTTTGGACGTGGGCTGCTACACCACCTCCATTGCGCGGCTGATCGCCGGCGCGGCCAGCGGCCTGGCCGTGGCTGAACCCACATCCGTGAGCGGAGTGGCCAACTTGAACGCTGTCACAGGCACTGACGACGTGGCCATCGCCACGCTGAAATTTCCCGGCGACATCCTGGCCCAAATTTCGACCGGCGTGTTATTGAACCAGGAGAACGTGATCCGCGTTTTTGGCAGCGAGGGGAAGATCGTCCTGTGCAACCCCTACATCCCGTCCAAAGAAGGCGGCGTAGTCGAGATCGAACTGCATAAGAACGGACAGGACACGCCGATGAAGATCCAGCTGGAGACCTCAGAGTGGCTGTACGGCGCGGAGGCCGACGTGGTGGCCAAATATCTAGGCGCCAAGCAGGCGCCCTTTCCCTATGTGAACTGGCAAGACAGCCTGGGCAACATGAAAACGCTGGACCAATGGCGCGAGTCCGTAGGCCTGACCTATGACCTTGAAAAGCCCGAGGCCTCACTGCTCACTGTGGCGAAGCGGCCATTGGCCCGTCGCGCGAAGCATGCGATGAAATACGGCAAAATTGCGGGGCTAACCAAGCCGATCTCGCGCCTGGTGCTGGGCTGCGATAACCAATTCCGCATGCCGCATGCCTCGGTGATGTTCGACGATTTTTACGAGCGCGGTGGGAACTGCTTTGACACGGCCTATATCTATGCCGGGGGGACTTGCGAAAAGTTATTGGGGCATTGGATGAAGAACCGCAAAGTGCGGGATTCAGTGGTGGTGATCGGCAAAGGCGCTCATACGCCCTGGTGCGACCCGGCCAGCATCGAACGCCAGCTATTCGAGTCCTTGGAGCGTTTGCAGACCAGCCACGTGGATATCTACCTCATGCATCGCGATAATCTGGATATTCCGGCGGGGGACTTTGTCGAAGCGCTAAATCGGCATCAAAAGGCAGGCAGAATAGGGGTTTTCGGCGGTTCCAACTGGTCGCTGAGCCGCATTCGCGAGGCCAACGCCTATGCTAAGGCCAAGGGCCTGAACGGCTTCAGCGCGGTCAGCAACAACTTCAGCCTGGCGCGGATGGTGGACCCGGTCTGGGGCGGTTGCATCGCGGCTTCGGATACGGAAAGCAGAGCCTGGCTAGCCAAGGAGCAGTTCCCCTTGCTGGCCTGGTCCAGCCAGGCGCGCGGCTTTTTCACCGAGCGCGCGGATCCGAAAAATTTATCCGACGAAGAGTTGGTCCGCTGCTGGTACAGCCCCGACAATTTCCAGCGTAGGGACAGGGTGCTTGAGATGGCAAAAAAACGCGGGGTGCTGCCGATCCAGGTGGCCCTGGCTTATGTGCTGGCGCAGCCCTTCCCCACTTTTCCGTTGATCGGCCCGCGCGTCCTGTCTGAGACCCGCAGCTCGATGGGTGCCTTGGATGTCGACCTCTCGCCCGAGGACTTGCGCTGGCTGAATTTGGAAGCCTAGCGCGTCACGGGCAGGCCAGCCTCTTCCCAATCCAGGATCCCGCCTTGCAGGTGCTTGGCCTGGGGGATGCCGTGGTCGTGCAATATTTTCAGGGCCAGGCCGCTGCGATGCCCGCTGCGGCAATACACGATCACGGGCTTTTGCTTGTCGATCTCGCTTAAGTGACCGCTCAGCTCCTGGATGGGGATATTCTTGGCGCCCGCAAGGTATCCGCTGGCGAATTCCGCATGGGTGCGCACGTCGATCAATTGTAGGTTTTTCTGCTTGGTCATGGCGTCTTGCACCGCGGCTGAACTCAAGTTATCGTCCGGAGCCACCCGAAGCTTGCGCACGACATAAAATCCCATGACGATCAAAATCACTGCGATCAAAGAAAGCATCTCGTCTCCCCCGCCGTTCTATTCGTTGTTCTGCTGTCCTTCAAGCCTGCCCAAGATCCGTTCCCCCTCTTCCGCGTCCAGCACCGTCCATTCGTGGGTGGGGTCCTCGTAATACATCACATCCAGATGCGGGATGTCGAACCAAAGGCCGTGCAGCCCCAGGCGGCTTTCGCGCATGGCCTTGGCCACGCTGGGATAGCTTTTCAAATGCTCCAGCTGAGCCAAAACATTGCGGCGGGAGCCTTCATTGGCCTCCATGCCCACGGCGTCGGAAGGCGCGGCCATCTCGAGCCATTCTTTGAGCGGGCCTTCGCTAAGCGAAGCGTGGTTCGTGCAATGGGCGTGCATGGCCCCGCAATCGCTGTGGCCGCAGACAATGATATTGCGCACGCGCAGGTTGTTGACCGCGAAGTCAACGGCCGCGGCCGTGCCTGTGCCTCCAGCATGGCCAAAGGGGGGCACCAAGTTGCCAACGTTGCGCAGCACAAAGAGGTCGCCGGGATCCGTGGAAGCGAAAACGTTCACAGCCATGCGACTGTCTGAGCAGGCGATGAACAAAGCGTCTGGCTTCTGCCCGAGCGCCAGCTTGCTGAACGCATCGACAAAGCCTTGCCGCTTGGTCTCGCGAAATTGGATGATCCCCTTGATCAGTTTTTTCATGAATTACTCGTTTGCA
>JAZKAF010000102.1:0-3761 GCA_040389285.1 candidate division FCPU426 bacterium | reverse complement strand
ATACCGATCCAACGCGTCTCGAGATCCTGACGGGATTGACCAAGCGGATGGTCGCGGCCACAGGCAGTCGGATCCAGGTTCGTTCCGGGCTCGATCAGCGCAGGGCCGTGGACGGCGCCGATTTTGTGCTGACCCAGATCCGAGTCGGCGGACAGCAGGCCCGCCATCGTGACGAGACCCTTGGCAACGCCTATGGCGTGATAGGCCAGGAGACCGTCGGCGTTGGCGGCTTTGCCAAAGCCCTGCGCACGATCCCCGTGGTCATGGAGATCTGCAGGGACGTCCGCAAACTGGCGCCCAAAGCGTGGATGATCAATTTCACGAATCCGTCCGGCATTGTCACCGAGGCCATTTCCCGCCATGGCGGGGTCAAGGTGATCGGCCTTTGCAACAGTCCCTTTGGCCTGCAATCGGGCATCGCCAAGCTGATGAAAACCACCTTTGACAAGGTGGATATGGACTATGTGGGCCTGAACCACCTGGGTTTTGTCAGGCGGGTGAAGGTCTCAGGAAAAGACGTGACCGCCAAGGTTTTGGCCAATTTTAACACCATCAAAAAAGCCAAGAACATCAAGGCGATCCAGTATGAACAGCGCTTTTTGGACTGCCTGGGGATGGTTCCCAGCTCCTACCTGCAGTATTACTATTTGCAAGACCAGTTGGTGGAGAAACTGCAGAAAGAAAAAGCGACCCGGGCCCAGCAGGTCATGGCCGTCGAGTCCGAGCTATTAAAGCTCTATCGCGACCCCAGCCTGAGGACGAAGCCGGAGCAGTTGTCCAAAAGAGGGGGATCCAACTATTCGACCGTAGCCGTGTCCCTGGTGAGCGCCATTGCCAACGACAAAAATGAGAAGCATATCGTCAACGTGAAGAATGGATCGTCGCTGCCCGACCTTCCTCCAGATTCGGTGGTGGAGGTGCCCTGTTACATCGGCAAGAAGGGAGCCACGCCGCTCGCGATGGGCCGTTTGGAACCGAAGATCCGCGGCCTGATCGCCCAGATCAAGGCGTATGAGGAGCTGACCGTTTCGGCGGCCATGTCCCGCAGTTACTGCGCCGCGTTGATGGCGCTGGTCAACAACCCTACGGTCCCTTCGGCAAGAAAAGCAAGGATCCTGCTGGACCGGCTGCTGACCATCAACAAGATGAACTTCAGGTGAGCAAGGCCCCGGCCCGGGTCCTGCGTGTGCTGGTGATCGGCGCCCATCCCGACGATTGCGAGTTTCAGGCCGGGGGGACCGCGGCTAAATTCGCGAGGGCCGGCCATATCGTCCGCTTTGTTTCGGCCACCAATGGCGACACGGGACATCACAGCATGACCAAGTCGGCTGTGGCCAAGCGGCGCGCGGCTGAGAGCCGGCGCTCCTGCGCCTTGATCGGGGCCCAGTCCGAGATCCTGCCCATCTCGAGCAACAGCTTGGAAGCCGACCTGCCCACCCGACGGAAATTCATCGCCTTGATCCGGCGCTTCAAGCCGGATCTGCTCTTCACCCACCGCACGAACGATTATCATCCCGACCACCGCCGCACTGGCATCCTGGTGCAGGATTCTTCCTACGCGATCCGGGTGCCGAAGGTGGTCCCCGGTGTGCCCGCGCTTTCCCGGCCGCCTCTGATCGTCTATCTGGAGGACGCTTTTCAAAAGCCCTCGAAGTTCCAGGCGGATGTGGTCGTCGACCTTGACGAGGACATGGACACCAAGATACGGATGTTGGATGCGCACGTGTCTCAGGTCTATGAATGGCTGCCTTGGATCGACGGGGAAGCGGACCAGGTCCCGGTGGGGGCCGAAAAACGCCTGCAATGGCTGGGGAAACGCCTGCGAGCCCGGCAAGCAGCCACGGCGCAACGTTTCAGGGATAAGTTGGTTAAGGCCTATGGAAAAAGGGGAAAGAGCATCCGTCACGCCGAAGCCTTCGAGATCAGCGAATACGGGGCCAAGCTGGGTGCGGAAGGACTGAAGTTCTATTTCCCGTTTTTGGGCTCCCAATGAAGGATGCCATGGGCTTCAGCGTGGGAGCGGTGGGAGTCCGGATCCTGAAGGACGAGGCGGAGATGGGCGAGGTGACCGCCCGCCACGTGATCCAACGTTTAAAGGAAAATGCCAGGGAAGCCCGGCCGGGGGTCTTTTGGACCATGGCCGCGCCGAGTGCCTTCGCCTTTTACGGCTCCCTGATCCGCCATGCGGCGGAAGACGCTGCACTGGCCGCCATCCTCAAGCGAATACACTACTTCCAATTCGACGATTATCCTTTCAAGCGCGGCAGCGCCGCCTTTGCCGCCACGTTCCGGCAGTTGCTGGCGGAAAGATTTTTTGGGCCGCTCGCCGCGGTATGCGGTCCTCTCGATCATATCCATGCTTTGGAACTTTGCGGCGATGCCGCGGACGCGCAAGTCGCGGATGCGTATCTGGCTGATCTTTTGAAGTTGAGGTCGGAAGGCGCCTTTTTATTGCAGCTGAAGGGTATCGGCATGGACGGCCACTGGGGTTTCCATGGGGCTGAGACGCCGTTGGAAGCGGCCCCCGCTATTGTCCAGGTCGAGATCGGCGACGCCAACGGCCACCAGCAGATGAAAGAATGGCCTCAGCTTTTTCCGGACAGGGGATCGCTTCCCAAAAAAGCTTTCACCTGCAATGTCTCGGCGTTTTTGCTGGCCCATGAGATCATCGACAACGTGCCTCAGGCCGCGAAAGAATATTCGGTCTTGGCGAGCTATGGCACCGAGCAGGTGCTGGGCGAAGTCCCGTCCTCGGCCATCAAGAAACATCCGAAAGCCACGGCGTATCTCGCTTATCCTGCGGCCAGAGCTTTGCTGGAATTCAAGGAAATGGGGCATTTGAGCCGGGAAACCTGGCAGCGGTTGGACGCATTGTGGAGTTTTCCTGAAGATCCAGCTTTGGAAGCCGCGAACATCAGGACCATGCGCCATGTTTTGGGGGAGCTGGGAATAGTTTAGAGTTCGATCGAATCAGCCATTTTTGAATAATTTTTCCGCCTGAATATCCTTAGCGCGCCACGCATACGGTGGCCCAACGCACCACGCCCTCACTGCCTTCTAACCCAGTAGCCTTCAAGCGGATGACGTAGATCCCGCTGGCCACGCGGCTGGTCCAATCATTCAGACCTTTCCATAAGATCGTGTTCTTCCCTTGCTGGCCCGTCACGTAATATTTCCAGATCACCTCGCCCGCCACGTTGTAGATGGTCAATTCCATCTGCGCTTCGTGTCCCAGGGTGTAGTAGATGTAACCGTGGTCGCTGATCGGATTGGGATAGATCGCCCTGATCTCGAACACCACGGTTTTATCGCTCATCGTCGGGCTGACGCTGAAGGTCCGCGTGGTGGTCCGCGTCCGGGTGATGGTCCTTGTCGCTGTGGGCGATTTCGAGGGGGTCCAGGTCGGCGAAGGGGTCTTGGTCAGCGTTTCGGTGGCGCTGTCGGTCGCGGTGGCCGATTCCGTGAAACTTGGGGTTTCCGTGGCGCTTTCACTTGGCGTGGGCGAATCCGTGAAGGTCACGGTCCCGGTGAAGGTATAGCTCTCGGTGTTGGATTGGCTGGGGGTCGGGGAGCCGGTAAAACTACCCGTCGGAGTTAACGTAGGGCTATCCGTGTAGGTGCCGGGCAGCGTTGGTGTCTCGCTAAAGGTGGTCGACCAGGAGAAGGTCTGGGTCGGGGTCGAGGTCATCGAGGCCGTCGGAGAGTCGGTCAGGGTCTTGGTGCCGCTGAACGTGGAGCTAGGCGTCGAGGTCAGAGACTTA
>JAZKAF010000101.1:30214-35478 GCA_040389285.1 candidate division FCPU426 bacterium | reverse complement strand
GCCTGGATCGAGCAAGTTTTGATCCCGCGCGAGGCCCAAAGGCGCGGAGTCCAAGTCCTGCATTTTCCAGACAACACTGGCTGCATCCGGCCTACCATGCCGATGGTGCTGACCCTGCATGACAGCATGTGGCGACGGCCCCTCAAAGAGGCCCTCAGCCATCCGACCTTGCGGCAGAGGATCCAGGACGCCTATCGGAAGTGGGTCTGTCCCCGCGCGGCGCGGGCCGCCGCCGCCGTGATCACGGTCTCCGAATTTTCGGCGCAGGAACTTAAAAGCGCTCTGTCGCTCAAGAATGTTTGGGTATTGCCGGAAGGGCTGGATCCCCGATTCGAAGGACGCCTGTCGCCAGCGCGGCTCCGGGCTGAACTGCGAGGGTTGGGGCTTTCCCGCCCCTACGTGCTCTGCGCCGGGGCCGCGGATGCCCGCAAAAATATCGAGCGGCTGATCCGGGCTTTCGCCAGCATCCGGGCCTTGGATCAGGCCGACCTGGTGGTGACCTCCCTGGCGCCGGGCGAAAAGGCGGGAGCGCTTTACCTGGAGACCGCCGCCCGCGCTGGGATGGCCGGACGCCTGCGCAACACGGGATACGTGACAGATCCGCAGATGAAGGCCCTGTACCAGGGCGCCCTGATCTACGCCTTTCCCTCGCTTTGGGAGGGCTTCGGCCTTCCGATCCTGGAAGCCTACGCCAGCGGGACCCCGGTCCTAGCCGCGCGTGCGGGCGCCCTTCCCGAGACCGCGGGGCAGGCCGCCTGGCTGGTGGATCCCCTGGATGAAAGGGACATCGCCTCAGGTCTAAGCGCCTTGCTGAAACGGGACCGGAAGCGCGAGGCCGCCAAGGGCCTCAAAGAGCTGGCCCGCTTTTCCTGGGACCGGACCGCCGCGAAAACCCTGAAGATCTATGCCCGAGCCGCGGGATCCGGCCCGGCTTGACCCCTTAGTTTCGCGCCCTTATGATAAAGGGCTTGTCAGCGACCTGTACCACATTTCGGCCTATCGGGCTGGCAGCCGGGCCCTGCTCGACCCATGCGTCCGCGAACCCCGCCAGGCCCGGAAGGGAGCAACGGTAGCGGAAGGCGGGTGCGAAGCAGCCAGCCGGGTTGCCAGCTCCATCAGGCCGAAGCAAAGGCGATCATGTCCTATCTAGTCCTAGCGCGTAAATGGCGGCCCCAGACCTTTGAAGAGGTGGTGGGCCAGGCCCACGTCACCCGCACCCTCCAAAACGCCATCGCCAGCTCCCGCGTGGCGCATTCCTACCTTTTCACCGGACCTCGGGGCGTAGGCAAGACCTCCACGGCCCGCATCCTGGCCAAGGCGCTCAATTGCGCCGAGGGCCCCACGCCCAAGCCCTGCGGCGTCTGCGACTCCTGCCGCGAAGTGGCCGGGACCGGCAGCGTGGACGTGATCGAGATCGATGGCGCTTCCAACAATTCCGTTGAAGACATCCGAAACTTACGCGAACGGGTCCAGTATTCCGGCGCGCGCGACCGCCACAAGATCTACATCATCGACGAAGTGCACATGCTCTCGAACTCGGCCTTCAACGCGCTGTTGAAGACGCTGGAAGAGCCGCCTCCCCACGTCATCTTCATCTTCGCCACCACCGAGGTGCATAAGGTCCCCGCCACCATCCTGTCCAGGACCCAGCGTTTTGATTTCAGGCGCATCGGCTCCCGGGACCTGGTGGCCCAGATGAAGAAGATCCTGGATGCCGAAGGCGTGGCGTCCTCGCCCGAGGCGCTCTCGCTGGTGGCCCGCGCCGCGGCGGGCAGCATGCGCGACGCGCAGACCTTGCTGGACCAGGTGATCTCCTATTCCGGGTCCAAGGCCGTGACGGTCGAGGACCTGCTGCAGGTGCTGGGCGGTGTCCAAGAAAGCCAGGCCCTGAGCGTCCTGGCCAGCGCGCTCAAGGGCGATGTGGAACCCGCCTTTGAATGGGTCCGCCAGCTTTACGAGCGCGGGGCCGACCTGCGCATGGCTTTGGACATGCTCCAAGAGCTTTTGCGCGGCCTGCTGCTAGTGAAGGCGGCACCCAAGTCCACGGACCCTGGGGAACTGCTGCCGGAATCCGTGGAGATCCTGCGCGCCATGGCCCCTGGCGTGGGCCTTTCGCGCCTGCTAGGGCTCTTGAACGCCGCGGGCGAGGCGGAAGGCCATTTGCGCAATTCCAGCAATACCCGCCTTTCCCTGGAGCTTTTTTTGGTGCGCCTGGGCGCGGCTCAACCCCAGGGGACCTTGGGGGAGCTTTTCGACGAATTAGGCGCCCTGGAAAAACGCCTGGCTTCGGCTCCGGCCCAGCCAGGAGTGCCAAGTGCGCCCGTCGCGCCCGTGGCAAGCCCGGTGCCGTCCACGCCTCAGCCGATCTCCGACGTGACCCCCCGCGAAGCCGGTGTGCCTCAGCTGCCAGTGGAAGAGATCGCCGAGGTCGCCCCGCAGCAGGAGCTCAGCTTGGAAGCGCTGAAAGCCTCGTGGGGAGCGGTGGTCGAAGAGGCCACCGCGCACAGCATGCTCTTGGGCGCTAGCGTCCGCGACGCGGAAATGGCCGGCCTGGCCAACGGGCAATTGGTGCTGCGGACCCGCAACATGATGCAAAAGGAGACGCTCGAAGCCCCGGAGAACCTGCGTAGGCTGGAAGCCATCTTGCTGGCCCGCTTCGGCGTTCCCCTTAAGCCCAAGGCCCTTTACAGCCCCCCGGCCGCGCCGCAAAAAACGTCCCTTTTGTCCAAGCCGGGCTCGGGCAAACCCAGTCCTGAAGAGGCCGAGAAGCTCTTGAACGAGATGCCAGCAGCCCGCTGGATCCAGGAAAATTTTGGCGCGGAGATCACGGAGATCAACAAGTTCTGAGGAGTCAGCGATGAATTTTGGTGGCATGGGCAATATGCTCAAACAAGCCCAGCAGTTGCAGGCGCGTATGGCCAAACTGAAGGAAGAGCTCGCCTTGGTGGAATGCGAGGCCTCCGCGGGCGGCGGCGCGGTGCAGGTCAAAGCCAGCTGCGATTTTCAGATCAAGAAAGTCAGCATCAAGCCGGAGCTCATCCAGAGCGGGGACACGGCCATGGTGGAAGACCTGGTGCTCACGGCCTGCAACCAGGCCCTGGCCAAAGCCCAAGAGACCGCCAGCGCCGAGATGAGCAAGCTGACGGGCGGCTTCAAGCTGCCGTTTTAGGCGTTTTCAGTGCCCTCCTATCCTCCCGCCTTCATGCGTGTGGTCGAAGAACTGTCCCGCCTTCCAGGCCTGGGCTCCAAAACCGCCCAGCGCCTGGCTTTTTTCATGCTGAAATCCTCCCCGCAGAGCGCCAAGGCCCTGGCCCAGAGCCTGGAAAGCCTGCACGCCCAGGTCAAGACTTGCCGGGTCTGCTTCAATCTTTCCGAGACCGAGCTCTGCCCGATTTGCGCGGACCCCACCCGGCTTGCCCAAGTGATCTGCGTGGTCGAAGAACCCAACGACCTGGGCGCTATCGAGCGCACAGGGGAGTTCCGCGGCCTTTATCACGTCTTGCTCGGTTCGCTGTCGCCCTTGGAAGGCATCGGCCCGGACGAATTAAAGATCAAGGAATTGCTGGCCCGCCTGACCAAGGGCGGTGTGGACGAGGTGATCGCCGCCACCAACCATAGCGTGGAGGGGGAGGCCACGGCCCTTTACCTGGCCCGCTTGATCAAGCCCTTGGGCGTGAAGCTCACTCGCCTGGCCTCAGGTCTGCCCATGGGAGCCGATTTGGAATACGCCGACCAGGTCACCGTGGCGCGCGCCATGGCCGGACGCCGGGAGATCTGATGTCGAGGATCATGCTGCTTTTGGCTATCGCCGGGCTGGCCGGCTGTGGGCTAGGCGAGAGCGCCTGGGCGATCGCGTGGCAGCCGTATTATATTTATTCGCCGGTCTCGGCCCACGCCTTCTTTCTCGCCCTGGGTTTTGTGGCCGGAATGACCTGGGCCGCTTCGCAGGCCCTGCTTTGGCGCAGGGGATTCGGCTTCGATAGCTTGGACGGCCTGCGCGCCGGGGCCTTTAGCAGCCTGTTGTTGTCCGTCGGTTTTTTGTGGCCCCTCTTCATCCGCTTCAAGCTTCCCGCGCCCCACGACCTCCCCCTTCGCAACCTTCAGATCGTCTTTGTTGCCCAGGTCCTGACCACCCTGTCCGTAGGCCTCCTCTTGCTGATCCTGGCCCTGTCCAGGTCCAGGGAGCTTGCCCAAAAGAGCCCAGCCTGGACGGCGATCCGGCTTGGGGCGCTGGCCTTTTGCGTGTACATGGCCACGGGCTTCTGGACGGCCTCCTGGAACAACACCGGGGACGCTCCCCACTATCTGATGATGGCTGATAGCCTGGCCTACGACCATGACGTCGAGCTTTCCAACAATTATAAGCAGGGTGATCAGCGCGAATTTTATAAGGGCGTGCTGGAGCCCCAGGGCGTGGGACGGATCGACGGCAGGCAGATCTCGAACCATCTGCCGGGCCTTCCGCTGTTATTAGCCCCCGCGTATTTTTTTGGAGGATGGGTCGGCGCGCGGATGCTGCTCGCCTTGATGGCAGCTGTGGGAAGCGCCCTGTTCTATTTGCTCTCTTTAAGATCGGGCTTCAGGCCGCGCCTGGCCCTCTTTGGCTGGGCCCTGCTCGCCTTCAGCGCCGCCTGGTGGAGCCACAGCCAGATCGCCATGGTCGAGATGCCCGGAGGGCTCTGCTTCCTAGTCCTGCTCTGCGTTTGGAAAGGGATTTTGCCCCGGGCAATGGCGCCGCTGGGCATCACGCTCATGGCCTTGATGAGCCTGCGCTATGTTCCGGCGGCCTGCGCGTTCGCGGCCCTGGACTTTTGGATGCTGCGCAAAAAAGGAATAGCGAGAAGCCTGGGCGCGCCCTTTTTTCTGGCCTTGGCTGTGGCCGCTATCATGGTCTACAACAAGGTGAATTTGGGGGACGCCAGGCCGCTTGAAGTGGTCGATGAGAGCCGCGGCTGGGGGGTCTTCATCCGTCCGTCCCTGGTCCCGCATTATTTCAGCGGGCTGATGATCGATCAGGAATACGGCTGGCTGCCCTACTCACCGGTCTTTGCGTTGTCTTTTTTTGGGGTCTGGTCTTTGTGGAGAAGGGACAGGGGCTTGGCAGCCCAAAGCGTCCTTCCAGCGCTAGCCTACATCGGGCCGATCGCGGCTTTTCCCTGGTGGTGGTCGGCCATGGCGCCTAACCGCTACCTGGTTTGCCTGACCCCGTTTTTTGCGCTTTGGGCTTTGGAAGCCTGGAGGGCCTGGGGAAACCGGGCGGCCTT
>JAZKAF010000101.1:20438-30114 GCA_040389285.1 candidate division FCPU426 bacterium | reverse complement strand
TTTTTGCGCTTTGGGCTTTGGAAGCCTGGAGGGCCTGGGGAAACCGGGCGGCCTTCGCCGTGCTTGCCGCGCTGTCCTTTGGCTGGGGCCTTTGCTTAGGCGTCCTTCCTTGGTTTTCCTGGGGTAAACACGACGGCCAGAACTGGCCCTTGAAGCTATTAGGCAAGGCGATGGGTCTCGATCTCTGCGCAGTATTCCCAAGTTTTATCGGGGAGGAAGTGAGGGGTTACGCCTGGGTGCCAGCCCTGCTTTTGCTGGGCGCTTTTTCACTATGGAAGCTCGGCGTTCCTAAGGCGGAGATTCAGGGGTAGCTGGTTTCCACCACGGTATGGATCCCGCCGCGCACGCTGAAATCGGCTTCCAAACGGGCGCGTAGGGGCGCGGTGGCCTTCACCAGGTCGTCCAAGATCCTGTTGGCCACGCTCTCGTGAAAGACCCCGGCGTTGCGAAATCCCATGATGTAATATTTCAGCGACTTCAGTTCCACTAGCCTGGCTCCCGGCACATATTCGATCCGGATCGTGGCGAAATCAGGCAGGCCGGTCTTGGGGCAAAGGCAGGTGAATTCCGGGATCTCGAATTTGACGGTGTATTCCCGGTTCGGATAGGGGTTGTTCACCACTTCGAGTTCCGGCAATTTGAGGACGGCCTTGGCATTGAGATGGGCCTGGTAATCTGATTTCTTCGGCATGGGATCCCCTGAAGATGGTTTGCGTTAAGCTATGAAAACGACCGGGTTCAGCGCCGCTCCGAAACGTTCTCCGGTGTAGAGCACCTTTTCCAAGAACAAGCCGCTGGGCGGCGCGGTGTAGGGCGCCAACTCGCGCGAGGGCTTGGCCAACAAGGCTTGGGCCTGTTCCGGCTTGTAACGTCCCCGTCCCACTTCCGCCAAAAATCCGGTCATGCGTCGCACCTGTTTCCAGAGATAGCGGTCGGCGCGGAAGCGCAGCAGGATCAGGGCGCCGTCCTCCTTGATCTCGATGCCGCGCAGGTCCATGCGGGTGTCGGAGGCCTTCTCGCCGTCCTGGTCGCAGAACGATCCGAAATCATGTTTGCCGATCAGCAAGGCGGCCGCATCCTGCATCTTTTTGACGTTCAGCGGATCCTTCACCCACCAGCAGAGGTCGGCGCCGAAGGCGGATCGCCTCCGCAGGATCTGGTAAAGGTAGATGCGTTCCTTGGCCTGGTAGCGGGCGTGAAAGTCGGCCGAGGTCTCCCGGATCTCCAGCACCGCGATGTCCGGCGGTAATAAGTCGTTCAGGGCCAGCTTCAGGTTGGCGCGGGGGTTCTTGGGACGGTCCGCCTTGAGATGGGCCACCTGGGCCAGGGCATGCACGCCCGCGTCGGTACGGCCTGAGCCGTAGAGCTCGTGCACGGTGGTGAAAACGCCCCGGGCGGCGCGTTCGACCTGGTTGGCCACGGTCTCGGCGTTCTTCTGGGCCTGCCAGCCGCGGTAGCGGGTGCCGAGGTATTCAAGGGTGAGTCGGTAATGGGTCATAAAGAAGTTCCTGGCGTGTTTGAGGGCGGAAATGCCTTCTATCCTAAGGCATAAGCCGCGGATTACGGACTGATTTCTGATGTTTTCGGCGCGGAAACGCTGTGCTAAACTTTTTCTTTTCCAGGGATAGAGGGGATTTTTCATGATCAAAATAGCGGTTTTAGGGGGAGACGGCATCGGTCCTGAAGTGATCGAGGCCAGCTTGCCGATCATTGCTGCGGCCGCCAAAAAAGCCGGCTTGGAACTCGATTTTGAGCGCGCCCTGGTGGGCGGCGCTGCCTACGACCATACCGGGCATCCTCTGCCAGCCGCCACCTTGAAGCTCTGCGATTCGGCGGCGGCCATCTATTTTGGCGCGGTGGGCGGGCCCAAGTACGACCATATCCCGGACCCCAATTTCCGGCCGGAGCGGGGTGCTCTGCTGCCCTTGCGCCAGCGCTACACCCTCTACGCCAATGTCCGTCCGGCCATCGTCTATCCCGGCCTGGAAAAGAACTCGGCCTTGAAACCGGAATACATCAAAGGCATGGATATGCTGGTCATCCGCGAACTGACCGGCGGCGCCTATTTCGGGAAGAAAGAATTGAAGGCCTCCTCGGCCTATGACGTCATCTCTTATTCCGCCAAGGAAGTGGAGCGCCTGCTCGACTTCGCCTTCAAGGCGGCGATGCTCCGCAAAAAGCGGCTGACCCTGGTGCATAAGGCCAATGTGCTGATGACCTCGGTGCTCTGGAAGAACGTCTTTGACCAGGTCTCCAAGAAGTATCCCGAGGTCAAGACCGACGACTGCTACGTCGACGCTTTCACCATGTACCTGCTCAGCCGTCCCGCCTCCTTCGACGTGGTCGCCACCGAGAACATGATGGGCGACATCATCACCGACGAGGCGGCCCAGGTGACCGGCTCCATCGGCTTGATCCCCTCGGCCAGCCTTGGCAAGAAGAAGACCAAGTGGGGCATCTTCGGGCTTTACGAGCCCTCCCACGGATCGGCGCCGGACATCGCGGGCAAGGGCCTGGCCAATCCGCTGGCCACCATCCTTTCGGGCGCCATGATGCTGCGTTACTCCCTGGGCGCCGAGAAAGCCGCGCTCAGCGTCGAAAAAGCCGTGCGTCAGGTGCTGTCGAAGGGCCTTCGCACCAAGGACTTGGGCAGCAACGGGGAAAAGACCCTTTCCACCCAGGCCATGGCCGACGCCGTGCTGAAGGCCCTTTGACCATGTCCCGCTCGCGGATCCTGCTCTGCCTGATCCTGCTCTTCAGCCTGGCGGGCGAGAGCCAGGCCCTGCGCCGCCGCGACGCGGAGGGGCCGGAACCCGCCAAGCTGCGGCGCTCGGGCGAGAACCTTCGCCAGCTTTTTTTCGGCCAAGCCGTGCTGCGCGAAGCGAGGCGCCATCTGGGCGAGCCCTATGTCTGGGGCGCCAAGGACGGCAAGGAAGGCTTCGACTGCAGCGGCTACACCCAGTACGTGTTCAAGACCTTCGGGGTCGAGCTGCCGCAGAACTCGCTGGGGCAGTACCAGCAGGGGATCCCCATTGAGAAGCCTTCGCTGATGCCGGGGGACCTGGTCTTTTTCGCCTCCAGCCGCGCGCCCCTGCATGTGGGCATCTATGAAGGGAACATGGCCTTTTTGCACGCGCCCTCGGACGGCAAGGTCATCAGCGAAGGCAGCATGGAAAAAGGGTATTTCGCCGACCGTTACATCGGCGCCCGCAGGTTCATCCAAAATCCATCCCCCGCAAAGGAGACCCAGCCTTGAGCATCATGTCCGACATCTGGATCACGAAAATGTCCCGCAAGCAGGGGATGATCAAACCCTTCGTCGACAAGCAGATCCGCAAGGGCGTGATCAGTTACGGCGTATCCTCCTACGGCTATGACATCCGGGTGGCCCGTGAGTTCAAGATCTTCACCAACATCAACTCGACCGTGGTCGATCCCAAGAACTTCGACGAGCGCTCCTTCGTGACCGTGGACGCGGACCATTGCATCATCCCGCCCAACTCCTTCGCGCTGGCCAAGACCGTCGAGTACTTCAAGATACCCCGCGACATCCTGACCGTCTGCGTGGGCAAATCCACCTACGCCCGCTGCGGCATCATCATCAACGTGACGCCTTTTGAGCCGGAATGGGAGGGCTACGTGACCCTTGAGATCTCCAACACCACGCCCCTGCCCGCCAAGATCTACGCGAACGAAGGCATCGCCCAGGTGCTCTTTTTCCAGGGCGACCAGCCTTGCGCCACCTCGTACAAGGATAAAAAAGGCAAGTATCAGAATCAAAAAGGCCTGGTGCTGCCCAAAATTTAATAATGGATGGTGAATCAGCCATGGAGATCCCTCTCGTCACCCTGACCACCGATTTCGGCCTCTCGGATCCCTTCGCCGGGATCATGAAGGGGGTCATCCACACCCTGGCCCCCAAGGCCGTCATCGTGGACATCAGCCATCAGGTGCCTCCCCAGGGCCTGATCGAGGCCGGGCTGATCCTGAAGCAGAGCGCCCCTTATTTCCCTCCGCAAAGCCTGCATATCTGCGTGGTCGACCCCGGGGTGGGGTCGGCGCGGGACATCGTCCTGGTGCAGACCCCCGACGCGACTTTTTTGGCGCCCGACAATGGCGTGCTGACCTATGTGCTGGAAGGCCGGCCGATCTTGATGTCCCGGCTGGTCACCAACCCCCTTTATTTTCTGCCCAAGGTGTCCGCGACCTTCCATGGCCGCGACATCTTCGCGCCCGTGGCTGGGCATCTGCTCATGGGCGCCGATCCCCATCTGCTGGGGCCCGCCGCGGGAAAGCTTTTCTTGCTGCCGTCCCTGCCCCAGGTGCAATGGGAAGGCGACACGGCCCGGGGCAGGGTGATCTCGGCAGACCGCTTCGGCAATCTGCTGACCAACGTGCCCGAGGCCCTGTTCAGCGGCCGCAGGGTCACCTCCGTGCTGGTCAAGGGCAGGATCCTGCGGGGGCTTTCCCCCAGTTATTCCTCGGTGGAACCCGGCGAGATAGGCGCGCTCTGGGAGAGCACCGGCCACCTGGAGATCTTCGAACGCAACGGCAGTGCGGCCAAGCACTTGGGCGCCAGCAACGGCGACGAAGTGATCCTGACCCTCAAAGGATGAAGGACCTCAGCCTGATCCTGGCCTCGGCCAGCCCCCGCCGCAACTCGCTGCTCGCCCTCCTCGACATCCCCTTTCAGGTCATGCCTAGCCGGGCCGCGGAACGCTTCCATCCTGGTGTCGCGGCCGGCATCCAAGCCAAGCGCCTGGCCCTTGCCAAAGCGCAAGAAGTCGCCCGACGGCTGAAAGCCAGCCGCCAAAGCCCACCCAAGAACTGCTGGATACTCGGCGCGGACACCATCGTGGTCAAAGGCGGAAAATTATTAGCCAAACCGCGCGACGCCGCGCATGCCGCTTCTATGCTGCGCCTGCTTTCCGGAACCAGCCATGAGGTCATCACCGGCATGGCCTTACTGCCCCTGGACAAGGACAAAAAGGCCTGGGCGCACGCGGAGCGGACCAAGGTCTGGTTCAGGAAGCTGGACGAGGCCGAGATCGACGACTATGTGCGCTCGGGCGAGCCGCTGGACAAGGCCGGAGCCTACGGCATCCAGGGCAGGGCGGGCGCCTTTGTTAAAAAGATAAGCGGGGATTATTTCAACGTGGTGGGGCTGCCCTTGGCAAGCCTGGCCCAGAAGCTGCGCAGCCTGTGAAAACTCCCTCGCTGGCTGCGTTCCGGGCTGAATTAAGGAAGGCCGCCCATCCGGACAAGGCCCAGAGCGCCCTGGGCTTTTTCAAGACCGGGGCGGGGCAATACGGGGAAGGCGACGTCTTCATCGGTGTTACGGTGCCGGAGCAGCGCCGCATCGCCAAGCGATATCCCGGCCTGCCCTTGGCCGACTTAGAAAGGCTGCTCCGCTCCAAAATACACGAAGAACGCCTCAGCGCTTTATTCTTGCTGGTCGCGCGCTACCGCTCAGACCCCGACGCAGTCGTGAAGCTCTATCTTCGGAACTTGAAGTGGGTAAACAACTGGGACCTTGTGGATTCCAGCGCCCCGCAGATCTTGGGGACCTGGCTTTTGGATAAGGACCGTTCGCTGCTCACCAAACTGGCCCGCTCCAAGGATCTGTGGGAGCGCCGGGTCGCCATGGTGAGCACCCAATGTTTCATCAACGCAGGGGAGAGCAAGGACGCCTTGAAGATCGCCGCCCTTCTTTTGGATGACGGGCACGACCTGATCCACAAGGCCACGGGCTGGATGCTCCGAGAGGTAGGTAAACGAGTCGACCCAGACCATCTGCGCGCATTCTTGAAAATCCACGCTGCCCACATGCCCCGTACCGCCCTGCGTTACTCCATCGAACGTTTGCCCAAAGCCGAGCGTGCAAATTGGATTAGGCCCAGCCGCATTCAGGGTGCGAGCAAATGAGGATCAGGAATAGGTATGAGTTTTTAGCTAGCCTGATAATAACAATTTTAACGATGTGCGTTTCGTTAAAGGCTACCGAGGTCGAGGACCCGATCGTTTTTAAAAAATCAGATTACCTCGGAAAAAATTTCGTTGTTACAAATAAAAGCTATCGTCATGGAGAGTGCGAAATTGTGATAACACAGGTCCGTCATTTTTCAGAGAGAGATTGGCCTTGTCGGGCCTGGTTCAAGGTTAAAAAAGCAGGAAAGGTAGTTTACGAAAATAACTTTAGAACCATTGATCCGGTTGGTGCGGGATTCGGATTTTATCTCCCCCGAAAGCAGCCTAATTCAAATTATTTTGTTGTCGAAAAGGATGGTGATTATGATTCGAAACTTTTCTTGATTAGAAAAGATGGCGCTGTAACGGAATTACTTGGGGGCTGGTATTTCGTCACCGGAAATTTAAGATATTTGATTTGCGAAAATAGCGAGGCCGAAGAAGGTAATACCCAGGTATTCGATTTTAAAGAAGGGAAGGTCACCTATTCGGAGAAAATTCCCGTTACGAACGCTTATCGGAAAGGTGACCTATATTTTTATCCTCGCATTACGCTTTCGAACGAGGGCGAAGAAATTGAGAGCCGAAAAGAAGTCTTTATTTTTGATCCGATAAAATCAGGATTTGTTCGTAAGGATATTTCGGAGGATTTCTTTGTTGGTGCGACCAAAGTTATTTATGATTTTGTTACGAATGGTGACGGTGAGACTGCATGTGGGTGCGACAAAAATAGAAAACCAACTCTTTTCGTCCCCGGCCACTAATAACAAGGCACCCAGGGTAGCCCGTTGTGGCTTCCCATCCAAAACCGAAAATCGAATTCAGAATTCCCGTAGGAGCGGCAAATACATCGCCCCTACGAAAACCGCAATGCTCCATTCCGCCTTTTACTTGATCCCGTAAAATTTCTCGTAGCGGTTGTCGACTTTCAATTCAGAACGCAGGCCCAGCAGCCAGCCCTGATAAAGGACCGTGGCCTTCTGGTTGCGCAGGCGGGCCGCTACTTTGGCCCGGCTTTCGTTCAAAGCCAGCGGGTCTTTGGGTGGGGTTCCGGCTTTTTCGGCTATCAGCTCGGCTAGGACAATGCCTTTACCTAAGGGATAGGGGCTTTGCAGGCGCTCGCCTTTGTCCAGTTCGACCACGGCGTCGGCCAGGCTGGCCGTGTCGCTCAGGCCCTGGAACACCGCTTTATCCCCCTGTTTGATCCAGCCGCTGGTCTTCAGCGCGGCCTTGGGTTCTTTCTTCGCGACCTCTTCCAACTTGGCGCCAGCGGCCAGCTCCTTGGCCGCCCGCAACGAGGACTGGCGCGCCTGTTTCGCGGCGCTCTCGTCCTGGAATCCTTCCAGCGCTTTGGCCTTGCTGTTCTCAAAAGTCGGCTCAAAGCCCTCGGTCTTGCTGTCCACTTTGATCACGTGCCAGCCGAATTTGGTGAGCACCGGCTCGCCGACCTGTCCCGCCTTCAGCTTGAACGCGGAGGCCTCGAATTCCGGGACCATCTCGCCTTTGGACACCGTGCCTAAGTCCCCGCCGCGGACGGCTGAAGCCTCGTCCTGCGAATTTTCCTTGGCCAGAGCGGCGAAATCCTCGCCCGCTTTGGCGCGCTGGTACAGCTGGTCGGCTTTGGCCCGCGCGGTGGCCGTGCCGATGAGCGAGTCCGCCTTGACCAGGATATGGCGCACCTTGACCTGCGGCGCTTTAGCCCAGCGCATACGGTTGCGGGAATAATAGCTGCGAAGGTCCTCTTCGCTGGGCTTGATCGCCGCTCCCAGAGCCTTGTAGTCCCAGACCAGGGCCTTGATCTGCACCAGGCGCTGCTCTTTTTTCAGGCCTTGTTCGATCTCGGCCGGGCTGACCCGCGCGTTGTTGGCGAAGAGGGTGCGCGCCTTGGCGACCGCTACCCCCCTGCGGATCATGTCTTCGGTCTCGTCCACGCTGAGGCCCCGCTCGGCCTGGGCCTGCAGAAAGCGCTGGTAGCGCTCGGCGCTGAACACGCCCTTGTCATCGCGGAAGCTGGGGTCGCTGGCCAGGGTCTGGCGCAGTTCGTCTTCAGGAAGGCTGAGGCCCAGCTTTTTAAGGCCGTGCAGGGCAAGCTCCTCCTCGATCAACTGCTCCAGGATCTCGCGGCGGATCCGGGTGGAATCCTGCTCGCTGAGTTCGCCACCGGCGTAGGCGCGTTCCTGTTCCAAAGCGCGGCTGACCAGCTTGTCAAAGCGGGCCAGTTTGATCGGATCCCCGCCCACCACAGCCACGGCGTCCCGGTTGCCGGCCATCTGGATGCCCGGCAGCACCAGTCCCACGGCCAGGACCAGCGTCAGAAGCCAGAAAACCCAGAGATGGAACTTCTGGCGCATAATTTTCATGATCATGGGTCGGTCCTCAGCTGAAAACGCCTATAATTCTTGAAGAAAAAGAAGAATAGAGGGAAATGGCTTGCCAGTCAAGAAGGCCATTTGTTATATTTATATGCTTTATCAAAGAAATTAACGGCATTTTCAGGGTGATTTATGGGCTCGATCGGAATAATCATCGGTTTAGTGGTGCTTTTGATGTGCATCGGGTTCGTGGTTTTGATGGCCATCAGCGAGTGGTCCTACACCAAGACCCCCGCCTCGACGCCGGCCGTTGAGCCGCTGATCGCCGAAGCCGTCAAGGCCACCAAGCCGAAGGCGAAATCCTCTCCGAAAAAGAAGGCCGCCGCCCCTAAGAAAAAGAAAAAGACTACTTAAGAAATCCGAATATTTTCGGCCGTTTCTTTCCCATTCCGCACGCCTTTTAAGAGCCGCTTAAGGAGCCTGTTCGTCCATGCTATTTGATTATTTTTTCGGGATGTTCTCCCATGACATGGCCATCGACCTTGGCACCGCCAACACCCTGGTCTATGTGCGCGGCGAAGGCATCGTCCTGCGCGAACCCTCCATCGTTTCCGTGCAAAAAGGGACCAACCATGTGCTGAGCGTCGGATCCGAGGCCAAGGCCATGCTAGGGCGCACCCCCGGCAACATCGTGGCCATTCGCCCCATGCGCGACGGCGTGATCGCGGATTTCGAGGTCACCGAGCGTATGCTGCGCCATTTCATCAAAAAAGTGCACCAGCGCAAAGGCCTAGCCAAGCCCCGCATCATCATCTCGGTCCCCTCGGGCGTCACCGAAGTCGAGCAGCGCGCGGTGCGTGACAGCGCCTCCCAGGCCGGCGCCCGCGAGGTCCATTTGATCGAAGAACCCATGGCCGCGGCCATCGGCGCTGGGCTCCCGGTCGAAGAGCCCACTGGCAACATGATCGTCGATATCGGCGGCGGCACCACCGAGGTGGCCGTCATCTCGCTGGGCGGCATCGTCTATGGCCGCTCGGTGCGGGTGGGCGGCCAGAAGCTGGACGAGGCCATCGTGAACTACATCAAGCGCGCCTACAACGTGCTGATCGGCGAGCGCACGGCCGAAGAGGTGAAGATCTACATGGGCTCGGCCTATCCCCTGAAGCAGGAGATGAAGATGGCGGTCAAGGGCCGCGACCTGGTCACCGGCCTGCCGCGCACCCTGGAGATCACCTCGGTCGAGATACGCGGCGCCATGGAAGAGCCCCTGGTACAGATGATCGATTCGATCAAGATGACCCTGGAGCGCACCCCGCCCGAGCTGTCCTCCGACATCGTCGAGCGCGGCATTTTCCTGGCGGGCGGCACCTCGCTGTTGAAGAATCTGGACCAGCGCC
>JAZKAF010000101.1:10571-20338 GCA_040389285.1 candidate division FCPU426 bacterium | reverse complement strand
CGCGGCATTTTCCTGGCGGGCGGCACCTCGCTGTTGAAGAATCTGGACCAGCGCCTTCGCGAAGAGACCGGCGTGCCGGTCAACATCGCCGAGGACCCCCTGACCTGCGTGGTGCTGGGAGCCGGACGCGTGCTGGACGAGAGCTACGACGTGCTGAAAAACCTGGTTTTACGCGAAAAAGAGTATTTCTAAACCCGGCAAGTCCGGGACGCCCCCATGTGGAAACTCCTCCGAAAATGGCGCTGGTTGCTGCCGATCCTGGCCGCGGCCGCCCTGGCCCTGGCCGTGCTGAAAGCCCCCCGAACGCTCTCCAACTCCGCTGAAAATCAGGCCAACCGGACCCTGCCCCGGCTGCTGGAAGCCCCCGCGCGCTGGACCAGGTGGCTGCGCGAAAGCGCGTCCCATATCCGCGGGATGGCTGGCGCCGAGCAACGCGCCCGCAAACTGGAAGAAGAGCTGGGCTTGCTCCGATTGGAATACCGCCAGTTGGAGGAGATCGTCGAGCGCGATGCCAAGCGCGGGCGCAACCTCGAATTGGGCGGCCGCAGCCTGGCCAAACTCATCCCCCTCAATCTTCTGGCGCGCGATCCCGGCGCCTGGTTCAAGGTCATCCTGGTGGACAAGGGACGCGACGACGGGGTGAATCCCGGCGCGGGCGTGGTGGGGCCCCAGGGCGTGATGGGCAAGGTGCTGAGCTCGCAGTCCCGTTCCAGCAAGGTGCTTTTTCTCACCGACAGTTCCTGCCGCATCTCGGTGCGGCTCGCGCGGTCCCGGGTCCTGGCCATCTTGGCCGGTGACGGGTTGAAGGGCTGCCGTCTTGAATACCTGAACGGCCAGGACGACGTCAAGGTGGGCGACCTGGTCGAGACCGCGCCGGGCTCGCTGGGCTTTCCGTCCGGGATCCCCGCCGCCATCGTCACCCGCGTGCAGAAGGTGGACAACGGGCTGCGCTTGAGCGTTGACGTGGAACCCGCTGCGGACCTGGAGCGTCTTGAAGGCATGTACGCCACCGGAGCGGCCCGATGATGACCTTGTTCCTCATGGCCCTCGGCGCGCTGGCGGCCCTGCTCCAGGTCAGCCTGCCATTCACGTATTTTCCGGCCGACGCGGTGTTCCTCGTGGTGGTCTTTTCCGGCCTGCAGCGCGGCAAGGGCCGGGGTCTTTTGACCGGGGCCTTCGCCGGCTTGATCCTGGACAGCCTGTCCAGCCCTGGCATCGGCCCGCGCCTGCTGGCCTGCGCCGTGGTGGGAGCCCTGGCCGATGCGCTCGAAGGCAGCGTCAACCGCGAGCAGCCCCGCTTGCAGGTGCTGGCTGTGGCCTGCCTCAGCCTGACCCACGACCTGGCCATGGCAATGACTGCCAGAGCCCTGCACATGGGCCAGGGCGGCTGGCGCCACCTGGTCCTTCATTATGTTCTGCCCCGTTTGGCGCTTCACGCTCTGCTGGCCGTGCCGGTCTTCGCCCTGTTCAGGATCATGGTCAGGGCGCCGGTGTTCCAAAGCCCCAGCATGCGTCCGCCCCGGGTGATCCGAAAATTGCCGAGGTAGCCACGTGCTCTGGGAAAATTTAGCGCCGCGCAAGCCCCAGCAATATTACATCCGCCTTCAGCGGGTGGCCGTCGGCGTGACCGTCGCCATGGCCCTGCTCTTGTTGCGCCTGGCCTGGATGCAGCTGTGGATGGGCAAGGAGTACCGGTCGCAAGCCGAGAACAACGCCACCCGCACCGTGCCCTGGCGCGCGCCGCGCGGCCTGTTGCTCGACCGGCATCTGCGGGTCCTGGTGTCGAACCAGCCCGCCTTGTCGCTTGGCCTGACCCCGGCCGAGTTGCTGCGCCGGCCTGAGATGGTCGATCCGGTGATCCAGCGCCTCGCCTCGCTGACCGGGCTGGGCGCTGAGGAGATCCACGAAAAATTCGTCCGTCAGAGCAAGCGGCCTTTCGCGCCGGCCCGGCTGAGCCAGGACCTGGACCGGGCCATGCTCGGGCGCCTGGAAGAGCGGCGCGACCAGCTGCCGGGCATGATGGTCATCGCCGATTCCAAAAGGGTCTATCCCCTGCCCTTGGCCGCGCATGTGCTGGGCTACGTGGGCGAGATCAGCGAGAAGCAGCTGGACGCCATGGAGGACCAGGGCTACCGCATGGGCGACATGGTGGGACAGACCGGGCTGGAAGCCGTCTACGACCAGGTCTTGAAGGGCGAGGACGGGGGCCGGCAGGTGCGCATCGACGCCCACGGCCATGAGCTGAGCGTGCTGGCCGAGACCCAGCCCCGCACCGGCAACAGCCTGGTCCTGACCCTGGACGCGGCCTTGCAGCAGGTGGCCGAGGACCAGATGGGCCGCAACGCCGGCGCGATCGTGGCCCTGGACCCCCGCAACGGCGATGTGCTGGCCATGGTCAGCAAGCCCGATTTCCAGTCCAGCGATTTTTCCGGCCGCGTCAAGCACGGGGTCTGGAGCCGTCTGCTGCAGGACGAGCGGACGCCTTTCACCAACCGGGCCATCCAGGGCGTTTATCCGCCGGGTTCGGTGTTCAAGGTGGTCACGGCCGCGGCCGCGCTGGAGACCGGCGCGGTGACCCCGCAGTGGCGGGCCGAATGCTACGGCATCTTCTACATCGCCAACTGGCCCTACCGCTGTTGGAAAGAGACGGGCCACGGGGCTATCGCCATCGAGCAGGCGATCACCGAGAGCTGCGACATCTACTTTTACCAGGCCGGCCTGCGCACCAAGGTGCAGGCCCTCCACGATTATTCGGTCCGCTTCGGCCTGGGCCGGAAGACCGGCGTCGACCTGCCCGGGGAAAAGGCCGGGCTGGTTCCCGACGCCGCCTGGAAAGAGAACACGCAGAGCATGCCCTGGTTCCCGGGGAACACCATCATGATGTCCATCGGCCAGGGCTATTTGCAGGTCACTCCGCTGCAGATGGCCACGGTGGCCGCGGCCATCGCCAACGGCGGCACCTTGTGGAAGCCGCACTTGGTCAGCCGGGTCACGAGCCCAGAAGGCGAGCTGGTCAGCGAGGTCAAGCCGCAGAAGATGGGCCAGGTGGCCTTGAGCCCCGAGACCCTGCGCCTGATCCAGCGGGGCATGACCAAGGCCGTGGATGAGCGCCGTGGCACGGCCTGGCGCGCCCGCGTGGAGGGGGTCAGCGTGGCGGGGAAGACCGGCACCATCCAGAACCCGCCCTTCGCCGATCACGCCGCCTTTGTGGCGTTCGCGCCCGTCGAGAATCCCCAGATCGCCATCGCGGTCCTGGTCGAGAACGCGGGCAGTGAAGGCGGCGTGGTGGCCGCGCCCATGGCCAAGGCCATGTTGGACGCGTACTTTGGAAAGTAGGGCGCGATGAGGATATGGGATTCATGGCGGCGTTTCGACCTGGCCCTTTTCGGGACGGCTATGCTGCTGGCCGTGGTCGGCCTGGTGCTGGTCTATTCGGCCTCGCATCATTCCAACGCGCTGGGACACCTGGTCTGGAAGCAGCTGCTCTGGCTGGCCATGGGCACCCTGATGCTGTCCTTCTTTTTCATCGTGGATTACCAGAGCCTGGTCCACGGCGCCTACCTTTTTTACGGCGCGGTGCTGCTGCTGCTGGTGCTGCTGGTGCTATTCGGGCGCCAGAGCACGGGAGGGTCGGCGCGCTGGTTCAACCTGGGGCTCTTTTACGTGCAGCCCTCGGAATTGGCCAAACTGGCCCTGATCCTGGCCATGACCCGCTGGGTCTCGGAGCATGACCGGGAGATCAAGACGTTTTGGGGGCTTTTACCCCCCCTGGGCCTGATGGGCCTGATGATGGGCCTGATCCTCAAACAGCCCGATCTAGGCACTGCCTTGGTGCTTTTTCCCGTGGCTTTCGTTATCCTGCTGGTAGCAGGGGCGCGGCTTTGGCACCTAGGCCTGATCCTGTTCATGGGGCTGGCATCGACCCCCCTGCTCTGGCATTTTTTGAAGGACTACCAGCGCCGCCGCTGGATCAGCTTCATCCAGCCGGAGAGCGACGCGCTGGGCGCCGGATACAACGCCATCCAGAGCGGCATCGCCATCGGATCGGGCGGCTTTTTTGGCAAAGGTTTTTTGCAGGGGACGCAGAGCCAGCTCAACTTCGTCCCCATGCACCACACGGACTTCATTTTTTCCGTGCTGGCCGAGGAATGGGGCTGGCTGGGTTGCGCGGTGGTGCTGGGCCTCTACCTGGCCCTCCTGCTGCAGGCGGTGAAGATCTCGGTCAGCTCGAAGGACCTGCGCGGCACCTTATTAGGGTCCGGCGTGGTGGCCATGCTGACCACCCAGGTGATCTTCAATGTCGGCATGACCAGCGGCGTGCTGCCGGTCACCGGCATCACGCTCCCTTTGCTCTCTTATGGCGGATCGTCCGTGGTGACGGTCATGATATGTCTTGGAATACTGCTGAACATCCGTCGGGAAAGCTCAGGCGCCTGAGCCGGCGAAACTTTTTGGGGAGAATCACTTGAAAAAAGAGATCGTCATCAATGTCGAGGAAGACGAGAGCCGCGTCGCGGTCCTCGAGGATAACCAGCTGGTGCAGCTCTTCACCGAGCGTCCCAGCGAGCAGAGCATCGTCTCCAACGTCTACAAGGGCCGGGTCACCTCGATCCTGCCGGGCATGCAGGCCGCCTTCGTGGATATCGGCATCGAAAAAGCGGGCTTTCTGCACGTGGACGATGTGCTCTACGACCTGCTGGCCGCCCTGCCCTCGGGCAAGCCCGGCCAAGCGGGGCAAGCTGGCGGCCGCGGCCAGGCAGGCAGCCCCCAGAACGACCTGGCCATGGGCGAGGTCGATATGGACGAGGAAGAAGAGGAAGAAGACCAGGCGGAGGACGCCGAGGCCAAGGCCGAACGCGAACGCCGCAAGGAGATCCGCAACAAGTTCCGGGGACGCAGGCCCGGCATCCAGGACCTGCTGCGCCGGGACCAGGAGATCATGGTCCAGGTGGCCAAGGATCCCATCGGCACCAAGGGCCCGCGCCTGACCACCCGGCTGTCCCTGGCCGGCCGCTCGCTGGTGCTGATGCCCCTGTCGAACACCGTGGGGGTCTCGCGCCGCATCTCGGACAGCGAGCGCTCGCAGATGAAGCAGCTGGCCCGCAAAGTGAAGCCGCAGGGCATGGGCTTGATCATCCGCACCCTGGGTTCTGGCGACGGCGAACCCGAGTTGAAATTCGAGGTGGAAGCCCTCAAGAACCGCTGGCAGAAGATCCGCAAGGCCTACGAGGGCGTGCGCGCCCCGACGCTGCTCTACAAGGAAGAGGCGCTGACCGAGCGCATCCTGCGCGAGATCCTGGCCAAGGACGTCTCGGCCGTGACGGTCGACGACAAGGAGACGGCCCAGCGCATCCAGGAATACGTGACGAGCTTCGGCCTGGGCGAGGACGTCAAGGTGGTGCCCTACACCAGCAGCGTGCCGCTCTTCGAAGCCTACAAGCTGGAAAAGGAGATCGAGAAGGCCCTGCGCGAGCGGGTCTGGCTGCGCAGCGGCGGCTACCTGATCATCCAGCCCACCGAGGCCCTGACCGTGGTGGATGTCAATACCGGCAAATTCATCGGCAAGAAGAGCCAGGACGAGACCATCTTCCGCACCAACCTGGAGGCCGCCGTGGAGGTGGCCCGCCAGCTGCGCCTGCGGGATATCGGCGGCATCATCGTCATCGATTTCATCGACATGGAGAACGCGGACCACAAAGAAAAAGTGGGCTTGGTGCTGGATGAGGCCATCCGCAAGGACAAGGCCAAGACCAATATCCTGGAGCTGACCGAACTGGGCCTGGTGGAGATGACGCGCAAGCGGGTGAAGCAGAGCCTGCTGAAGGAGCTCTGCCAGACCTGCCCCTATTGCGAAGGCCGCGGCGTCATCTTGTCCGAGCTGAGCACGGGCCTGAAGGTCCTGCGGATGCTGAAGCGCGTGGCCATCCAGACCCCGGAGAGGGACCTGCTGGTCCTGGTGCATCCCGCCATCGCCGCGTACCTGGTGCAGGAGAACTCGAGCCGCATCCGGCATTTGGAGGCCAAGTACGGAGTGCGCATCCAGATCCAGGACGACTACCACATTCATCGCGAGGACATCAAGATCCTGTCCCGCGGCAGCATGACCGAGCTCATCGTCCCGGAATAGCCTTAAAAAAAAGGCGTATTTCGCCATACGGAATTTCAGCGGTCTTCTTGACTGTCATACCGAAATTCAGTATATTTATCGACTCTTTGGCAGTCTAGAAGCGAGGAATTTATGTACGCAGTGATCGAAACAGGCGGCAAGCAATACCGAGTCGCCGAAAAAGACCGTTTGACGGTGGACCGTCTCGAAGGCAAAGCCGGGGATATCCTGGAGCTCGGACGGGTCCTGATGGTGGCCGACGGCGACAAGATCTCCATGGGCAAGCCGGCGTTGACCGGGGCCAAGGTGACCGCCAAGGTGCTGGGCCAGCCGCGCGGCAAGAAGATCCGTGTGGCCAAGTTCAGGCGCCGCAAGGGTTACTTCAACCGCATGGGACATCGGCAGGAATTGACCACGCTCTCGATCGAGAAGATCTCGATTTAATCAGGGGTTTTTCATGGCAACAAGTAAATCAGCAGGCTCTACAAAAAACGGACGCGACTCTAACGCGCAGCGACTGGGCTGCAAGGCGTTTGGCGGCATGACCGTCAGCGCCGGAAGTATCCTGGTGCGTCAGCGCGGCACCACGTTCAAAGCCGGGCACAACGTGATGATGGCTAAAGACCACAGCCTTTTCGCCACGGTCACCGGCAAGGTGCGTTTCGAAGGTCACGCCAAGGGCAACCGTAAAATTTCCGTGTTGCCTGAAGCGGTGGCCGCAGCGGCGTAAAGTCACTTTCATCTCCGCCGCTGCCCTGACCCCTTCCCTGTGCGGAAGGGGTTTTTTGTTTCGGCTCCTTTAAGGCGCAACCCCTATGTCCAGATTCATCGACCAGGCCGACATCAAGATCACGGCCGGAAACGGCGGCTCCGGATCGCATTCCATGCGTCGGGAAAAGTACGTCCCCTTAGGCGGGCCGGACGGCGGTGACGGCGGACGGGGCGGCAGCGTGATCCTGCTGGCCGACCGCGGGCGCAAGACCCTGGTGGATTTTTCCTTCCAGACCCGTTACTTCGCCGAGGACGGCGCCAGGGGCCATAAGCAGCAGATGTCCGGGCGCGGCGGCAGGGACATGATCCTGAAGGTCCCTCTCGGCACCCTGGTCAAAGACCGCGAAAGCGGCGAGATCCTGGCTGACCTGATCACGGATGCACAGACTTTTGTGGCGGCCAAAGGCGGCCGCGGAGGCCGGGGCAACGTCCATTTTAAGACCGCGACGCGGCAGGCTCCCAAGGTCTTTGAAAAAGGCGAGCCCGGGGAAGAGAAGTCGCTGCACCTGGAGCTGAAGCTGCTGGCCGACGCCGCCTTGGTGGGCTTTCCCAACGCCGGCAAATCCACCTTTCTGGCCCGCGTTTCGGCCGCGAGACCTAAGATCGCGGACTATCCCTTCACCACCCTGGAGCCCCAATTGGGCGTCGTCCGCCTGGGCGACGGCGAGTCCCTGGTCCTGGCCGACCTTCCCGGCTTGATCGAGGGCGCCAGCGAGGGCAAGGGCCTGGGCCTCCGCTTTTTGAAGCACATCGAACGCACCCGGGTCCTGCTCTACTTTTTGGACGGCGCCGGACAGGACGCCAAGGAACTTTGGGAAGGCTACGGCATCCTGAAGCGAGAGCTGAAAGCCTATCATCCCGGCCTGGCCAAACTGCCCCGCATCGCGGCGCTGAACAAGGCCGACACCGAAGAGGCCCGCGTGGCCTACAAGGCCCTGAAGCCTAAGTTCACCAAGGACAAGACCATCCTCCACCTGGTCTCGGCCGCCACCGGCGAAGGCGTGGACAAGCTGCTCTGGGCGCTTTACAGCAAGGTGAAGACGGCCCCGGCCACGGTGCTGGAAAGCCAGGCCAAGGTCGCGGCCAAGGTCTATCGGCCCCAGGCGCGTTTCAGCCTGCGTCGCGAAGGCGAAGCTTTCATCCTGGACGGCCGGGAAGTGCTGAAGTGGGTCGCCATGACGGATTTTGGGGAAGAAGAATCAGTGGAGCGTTTGAAACGGATCTTGGAGCGTCTCGGCGTGGGCCGGGCGCTGCGGGAGGCGGGCGCCAAGGAAGGCGATACCATCCGGGTGGGCAACGAGGAGTTCGGTTATGTCCCTTAAGCGAAAAAAGATCATGCAGGAAGTCCGGCGCGTGGTGGTCAAGGTGGGCACTTCGCTCTCCTTCGATCCCAGCAAGGGCATCGACACCGTGAACCTGAAGCGCTTGGCCGCTGAGGTCGCCATGCTGCGCAAGCAGGGCACCGAGGTGGTGATGGTGGTCTCGGGCGCCATCGGCGCGGGCATGTCCCGGCTCAAGCTGGCCGAGCGACCCCGCCTGATCAAGGAACAACAGGCCGTCGCGGCCGTCGGCCAAGTCACCTTGATGGACCTGCTTTCCACGATCTTCGCGGGCAAAGGGGTGACGGTCGGCCAGATCCTTATCTCGCGCCAGGACCTGGAGTCCGGCCCGCGTTATTTCAATATCCGCAATACCCTGGAGACCCTGCTCGAGATGGGCGTGGTGCCGGTGATCAACGAGAACGACACCGTGGCCGTGGACGAGATCAAATTCGGCGACAACGACCGCCTGGCCGCGCTGGCCACCAACTTGATGGCGGCCGACTTGCTGGTCATCCTGACCGACGTCAACGGCCTCTACACCCAGGATCCCCGCAAGAGCAAGAAGGCGCGCCTGGTGGGCGTGGTCCCCAAGATCACCCGCCGCATCGAGACTTCCGCCGGCGGGGAAGGGTCCATCGCCGGCACCGGTGGCATGGTCACCAAATTGCTGGCGGCGCGGGCCTGCGTGAAGAACGGCGAGCATATGGTCATCGCCAACGGCCGCCGCAAGGGCGTGCTCACCCGCGTGCTGGGCGGCGCCGACGAAGGCACGCTGTTCCTGGCCCGGGCGATATCGAAAGAGCGGCGCCTGCGCTGGATGCCTTATTCCGAAAAGAGGCTGAGCGAGCTGGTGGTCAAGGAGGCCGCGCTGACGCGCCTGCGTTCGGGGCAGGGCCATCTCTATCCCGCGGACGTCCTCAAGGTGATCGGAGTCTTCGGCGCCGGAGAAGTGGTGCGCTTGGTGGATCCCGGCCTGCGCACCTGGGCCAAAGGGGTCAGCCGCTGCTCGTCGCGCGAGTGTTCCCAGGTGAAGGGCTTGGCCAACTGGCAGGTCGAACAAAAGTTGGGCCACCGCAGCCATCCGGAACTGGTCAGCCACGACGATATCGTTTTCAAAAGCAAGTTATAGAGGGGGGTCCCATGGTCCAGACCCAAAAACTTGAGGCCCGGATACGCCTGATCGCCGAAGCGGCCAAGGAAGCTTCGCGCCAGATGGCCAACGCTTCGACCGGCCAGAAGAACCGCGTGCTGAAAGAAATGGCCACGGGGCTGCGGCGCTCCAAGGCCGCTATCCTGAAGGCCAATGCCAAGGATATGGCTCATGCCGCCAAAGCGGGCCTTAGCAAGGCCATGCTCGACCGCTTGATGCTGGACGATGCCCGCGTTGAGGCCATGGCCTCGGCCGTGTTGAAGCTGGTCAGCCTGCCTGATCCGGTGGGGAAGCGCCTGGAAAGCAGGACGCTGAAGAACGGCCTGAAGCTTGAAAAAGTCCGATGCCCCCTGGGGGTGGTGGGGATCGTCTATGAATCCAGGCCGAACGTGACCATCGACGCGGCGGCCCTTTGCCT
>JAZKAF010000101.1:0-10471 GCA_040389285.1 candidate division FCPU426 bacterium | reverse complement strand
ACGAGCGCGACTGGTACGCCGAGTATCTCGACCTGGTGGTGGGGGTCAAGGTGGTCAAGGACCTGGATGACGCCATACGCCACATCAACCACTACGGATCCGGTCATTCGGACGCCATTGTCACAGGCAACGCCAAGGCGGGCGGACGCTTCCAGCGCGAGGTTGATTCCGCGGCCGTTTACATCAACGCCTCCACCCGCTTCACCGACGGTGGGGAGTTCGGCCTGGGCGCCGAGATCGGCATCTCCACCCAAAAGCTCCATGCCCGGGGCCCGATGGCCTTGGAAGAACTGTGCAGCGCCAAGTGGCTGGTGACAGGTCGGGGCCAGGTGCGGGGATGAAGCGGCCCGCCCGAGTCGGCGTCTTTGGGGGATCCTTCAATCCGGTGCACCTGGGCCATTTGCTGGCCGCCCGCGAAGCCAAGGAACGCCTGAAACTGGACGAGCTGATCTTTGTGCCTTGCGGGCGTTCGGCCTACGGCAAGAAGCTGATGCCCGCCGCCCTTCGCATGAAGGCGCTAAAGGCGGCCATCGCCGGCGAAAAGGGCTATCGCGCCAGCGACCTGGAGCTCAAGCGCTCCGGAGCCTCCCGGACCATCGACACGATGACGGCTCTGCTAGCAGACAGCCCGGGAACTCGGTTTTTCCTGCTGATCGGGGCAGACCAGGTGACCCGTTTTCCAGACTGGAAAGAGGCTCTCGTCCTGTCCCAGCTCGCCGCTATTGTCGTGTTGGCCCGCCCGGGCGTGAAGCCAGATCCCCGGATCATGCGCCGATACGCTATGCAACCTCTGGCCATCCCCGGCTGCGACATCTCATCCTCGGAATTGCGCGCCAGACTGGCCCGAAAAGCCAGCATCCGCTGGTCCATGCCCCCTCAAAGCGCCGCGATCCTGCTCAAAGCCTAGCCCGGACTTCTTTTCAAAGTGGGGGAACTTTGCTATTCTTGTCCTTCCACGAATTCGGGATAAAAGCCTTTAATATAAGGAGTTCCTCTTTGAACCGCGCACTCCGATTTTACATATTGCTTCCCCTGCTCATGCTCTGTCAGCGGCCTTTCGCGGCGGAATTCGACGCGGAACCCAGCGAAGGCCTTTATGACGCGCCCGCGTCCAAGAGCAGCGCTTCCACGGATAAAGAGACTAGCGTCTCAGAAGTTCCCGTGGCTCTCCGGGCCGGACGTGTGCCCACCGCTTTTACCCTGCCCCGGCATTCCCTGCATGGCGATCTCGATTTTTACGGCGGCGGCGGCATCCTGACCAAGGCCGAATTGGGGATCTTCCCCCGCTTCTTTATCGGAGCCGCCTTGAATGTTCCCGGCCTGATCGGTTCAGGAGCCGTGAAGCTGGTCAAGGAAGACGCCCAGCTGCTGGCGCGTCTGATGGTCTTCAAGGGCAACGAGTCGTTCCCCTCAGTGGCCATCGGCTGGGACGGGCCTGCCTATAGTGGCGGCGAGGCGCGCGGCCTTTACGCGGTAGCCAGCCGGGGCTTCAAGACGCCCCTGGGCTTCAGCTACCTGCACGCGGGACTCAACACGCCGGTGCTCGAGACCTTCGTGTTCGACCGGGACATGCGCGGTTTCGCCGCGGCGACCTTGGATATCAACCAGAGCACCTTGTTCTTTGAGGCCGACGAATTCAATCACGCTTCCGGTCCCACGCTGGCCACGGGGTTCCGTTTCTTTATGGATCCCATCAGCCTTGGCTTGGAATTCAGGGACTTGGCCGGCAACCGCAACGCCGCCCAGGTATCGCGTTTGCTGACGGTCGCCTACGACGGATCTTTTTGAGTTAGGAGGGATAAGCCCCATGATGAACACCGACCCGAGCGCTTGGCAGATCTTTCAGCTTTCCCGGCATCCTGAAAGGCCCAGGGCCCAGGACTACGTCGACCAGATCCTGACCGACTGGATGGAGATCCATGGCGACCATACCATGGCCGACGATAAGGCCATCCTTACCGGCTTTGGCCGATTGGATGGCGAGAACGTCGGGATATTAGGGACCCAGAAAGGCAAGAACACTAAAGAGAACTTGCTGCGTAATTTTGGGATGGCACAGCCCGAAGGCTACCGCAAGGCCCTGCGTTTCATGAAGCTCTGCGAAAAGTTCAGGCTGCCCCTCATCACCCTGATCGACACCATGGGCGCCTATCCCGGCATTGGCAGCGAGGAACGCAGCGTGGCCGAGGCTATCGCCCGCAACCTTTTTGAGATGTCGCGGTTCCGCATCCCGATCATCGTGACCATCATCGGCGAAGGTGGGTCGGGCGGCGCTTTGGGGATCGGCGTCGGTGACCGGGTCCTGATGATGGAAAACGCCTATTATTCGGTCATTTCGCCGGAAGGCTGCGCCGCCATCCTCTGGGGCGGAAGGGACCGCTCGGAAGACGCCGCAGCCGCGCTGAAGGGCACGGCCAAAGACTTGTTGGAGCTCAAAGTCATCGACGAGATCCTGAAGGAACCGCAGGGCGGAGCCCACTCCGATCCGGCTGCTATGGCGGCCACGCTCAAAGAGGCGCTCAAACGGCATTTGGCCGAGCTCAAGCCCCTGGGCTTGGACGCCCTTGTCCAGAACCGCTACGAAAAGTTCCGCGCCATGGGCGCCTGGGAAAACGTGGCGTGAAAAGACCGGCGGCATGGCTCTTGATGGCTGTTGCACTGCTGGCCTGCGGACGGCTCAACGCAGCGGGCCTGTTGCTGATCGATGCGGGACACGGCGGAAGCGACCTTGGGGTCAAGGCCCCGGATTTTCAGGAAGCCGCGGCCGTCTTGGAGATCGCCAAACGCCTGCAGTCGCAATTGAAAGCCGCGGGGATCGAATCGGCCCTCACGCGCAGCGACGCTTCAGCCGGACCCACGCTGTCCGAACGGGCGACGCTTGCGAACGCGTCAGGAGCCAGGGCCTATTTGAGCTTGCATATCAACTTCAGCCCCTCGGCCCAGGCTAAGGGTGCCCGCATTTTCTTCCCGCGTGGTCTTTCCAGCGCTCCCGCCGCGGCCACCGCCGGCCTGCTGGCTTGGGATAAAGCCGCTTCCAGCCGCGCTGCCGAGGCCCGCGCGCTGGCCCAACAGCTGGCCCTCTCCTTGTCCGCGCCGGACAGCGGCAAGGCCAGCGTGCAGAATTTGAACCTGGCGCCCTTCCGGGGCCTTCGACTTCCGGCCGTGCTGGTCGAATTGGATTTCGCCTCCAATCCGGCTTCGCTCGCGCGATTGAAAAGCGAGGAGTTCCGTAAAACTCTGAGCCAGCGCCTGGTCCAGGGGATCAAGGCTTGGGCCGCGACCCTCCCTCCCAGCGGAGTCGCGCCATGAACCGGCGCGCGATCGCTGGGATCTTGGGCCTAGTTCTGGTGCTGGCCTATTGGATGAACAGCTGGCGGGGACATGATCCCCGTCTTGCGTCCGGGGACACGAAAACCAGCTCGCTTTACACGGGCAAAGAACCGAAGCGGAAGCTGCGCATCACGTTCCCAGCCACGGGTAAGCCGGGTTTTGTGCAGGAGAGCGTCGAGATCTTCGCCACCCGCGCCGAGAGTTCCCAGGTCAAGCAGGTCCTGCTGGCGCTCTACCGGGGAGGCAAGGCTCCTGGTTCGGGTAAGGCCTTTCCTGGAGCCTGGAAGACCCGCGAAGTCTTTTTAGACGGCAAGGGCCTGGTCGTGGTGGACTTGGAATCTTCCTCCTTGGCCCTGCCGGGCGGGACCACCGCCGAATACATGAGCCTCTATACCCTGGTCAAGACCCTGCGTGACGCCTTCCCCAGCATCCGCGCGGTGCAGATCCTAGTGGATGGCGAGCGCCGCGACAGCCTGGCCGGTCATATCGACATCAGCGATCCCCTCACCCTGGAAGACTTTTAATGCAGGAACTATCGCCCAAATACGACCCCAAAGAGGTCGAAGAACGCTGGTACAAGCTCTGGGAAGAGCGGAACTATTTCAAGGCCGACCCCGCTTCTCCTAAGCCGGCTTTTTGCATCGTCATCCCTCCCCCCAATGTCACCGGGTCGTTGCATATCGGCCATGCCCTCAACAACAGCCTTCAAGATTTGATGGCGCGTTACAAGCGCATGAACGGTTTCGACGTGCTCTGGCTGCCGGGCTGCGACCACGCCGCCATCGCCACCCAGAACGTGGTGGAGCGCCAGCTGGCCAAGCAGGGGGTGACGCGCCACGACCTCGGCCGCGAAAAATTCCTGCAAAAAGTCTGGGAATGGAAAGAGGAGTCCGGGGCCACCATCATGCGCCAGCTGAGGCGTTTGGGAGCTTCGCTGGATTGGTCCCGGGAGCGCTTCACCATGGACGAAGGTCTGGTGGAGGCCGTGCGCGAGGTCTTCGTGCGCATGTACGAGAAGGGGCTGATCTACCAGGGCGACTACGTGGTCAATTGGTGCCCGCGCTGCGGCACCGCGCTTTCAGACATCGAGGTGTTGCACAAGGAGAGCGAGGGCAAGCTCTATTACGTGCGCTATCCCGTGGCAGGCTTTCCGGGAACCCACGTCGTGGTCGCGACCACGCGTCCCGAGACCATCATGGGCGACGTGGCGGTCTGCGTGAATCCCAAGGATCCCCGTTATACCGGGCTGAAGGATGCCCGCCTGACCCTGCCCCTGATGGGCAGGGAGATCCCGCTTATCGCCGATTCCTATGTCGAGATGGACTTCGGCACCGGCGCCTTGAAGATCACCCCGGCACACGATGCCAACGATTTCGAGATCGGCAACCGCTTCGGGCTGCCGCGCATCAAGATCATGGACCCCAAGGGGGTCATGAACGAGGCTGCCGGCCGCTATGCTGGCTTGGACCGTTTCGCCGCTAGAAAAAAGGTCGTGGCCGACTTGGAGGCCGCGGGCCTGCTGGAAAAAGTGGAGCCTTACCAGAACGCCGTGGGCCGCTGCTACCGTTGTGACACCGTGGTGGAGAGCTACCTGTCGCTGCAATGGTTCATGAAGATGAAGCCCATGGCTGAAAAGGCCCTGGCCGCCATGGAAAAAGGGGAGACCCGTTTTCAGCCCGAAAACTGGAAAAAGGTCTATTCTGACTGGTTACTGGGCATACGGGACTGGTGCATCAGCCGGCAGATCTGGTGGGGACACCGCATTCCGATCTACTACAACGCCGACCGCTCCAAACAGTGCGCCGCGCATTCGGTTTCCGAAGCCGCGTTGAAATTGGGGGTCCCTGAGACAGAAGTGCAGCAGGATCCCGACACCTTGGACACCTGGTTCTCGGCCGGGCTCTGGCCCTTTGCCACCTTGGGCTGGCCTAAAGAAACTCCGGAGCTGAAGCGCTATTACCCTACCTCCATGCTCGTCACGTCCTGGGACATCCTGTCCTTCTGGGTGGCCAGGATGAGCATGTTCGGGCTTGAGATCATGGGCAAGGTGCCCTTTGAAGAGGTCTTCATCAATTCGCTGGTGGCGGATGAGCACGGCCAGAAGATGAGCAAGACCAAGGGCAATGTCATCGACCCGCTGACCAAGATCGACACCATCGGCGCGGACGCCCTGCGCTTCGCCCTCATCTCGATCGAGACGCAGAGCCGCTACATCAGCCTTTCCGAAGAGCGTTTCGAGGCCGGCCGCAACTTCACGAACAAGATCTGGAACGCCGCACGCTTCATGCTGATGAACCTGAAGGGCCTGCCCGAAGGTCCCATCACCCGTCCGCGCCAGGAAAGCCTGGAGCTGGCCGACCGCTGGATCCTGACGCGCTTGGACGACACCGTGCGCGAGGTCACACGCCAAATTGAAGAAGGTCGGCAGGTGAATCAGGCCGCTAACAGCCTTCACGACTTTTTTTGGCATGACCTCTGTGATTGGTATATTGAAGCGGCGAAGGCCCGGCTTGCCGGACCGGTGGAAGAAGGGGCTACCGCGCGGGCTACCCTGGCCTACACGCTCGAAACCACCCTGCGCTTATTACATCCCTTCTGTCCCTTCATCACCGAAGAGATCTGGCAGATGCTGCCCCATGGTGAGGTTCCCAGCATCATGCTGGCTTCCTGGCCCCAGCCTGGCGCTGCTTCGGATCCCGTGGCCGAAGCGGATTTCAAGATCCTCAGCGACATCGTCTATGCCGTCCGCAATATCCGCGGAGAAATGAAGGTGGACGCCAAGAAGCAGGTCACGGCCATCCTGCTGGCGCCCGACCAGGCTACCTTGAGCCTTTTAGTGGCGCAGAAAGCGCTGCTCGAATCGCTGGGCCAGATGACGATCTCGGGTTTGAGCGCCGGGGCATTTGAAAAGCCGAAAGGCGCGGCCTCGGCGGTGGCCGGAGCGGTGCAGGTCTTTTTACCGCTCGAAGGCTTGCTCGATCTGGCTGTGGAGCGGACCCGCCTTGAAAAAGAGATGGGGCGTTTCCAGCAGCTGATCGAGGCCATCCACAAAAAGCTGGGCAACGAGCAGTTCGTGTCCAAGGCTCCGGCCTCGGTGGTGGAGGCCGAACGCAAGAAGATCGCCGAGTACCAGTCAGCGATCGACAAGCTGGGGGCCAACCTAAAGGAATTGCCTGCTTGAACCCTTCCGCCGTCGGCTTTGAGTCGGGGGCATGCGGTTTAAAGGGGATCTTGCATCTGCCCGAAGCGAGGGTGCCTGGTCCGGGCTTTGTCTGTTTGCACGGCTTGACCCTGGACCACAGCCAGTTCAGCGGCTTGGCAGAGATGGCCGCGGATGCGGGGGTCGCCTGCTTGCGTTTCAACATGCGGGGCCATGGAGATTCGGGCGGGAAATTGGAAGAACAGGGCTTCGAAGACCAGGTCACTGACGCGGCTGCGGCCCTGGATTTTCTGGCCGCCCGTCCAGAGATCGACCCCGCCCGTGTAGGCCTGCTGGGTTTTTCCCTCGGAGGCGCCGTGGCCGCGGTCTTAAGTCGGCGCAAAGCATTTAAGGCGCTGGCGCTCTGGGGATCGCTGCTGGACACGAAAAGCTGGACCCGGCTGCGCATAAAATTTTATGGCGAGCCCGTGGATGGGATCCTGAAGATATGGGACCAGATCCCTGTCTCCGAGCGGCTGTTCAGCGAAGCCATCGCCACGGATCCCTTTGCTGACGCGCTTGCGTTCCCGGGTCCGCTCTTCGCGGCCCACGGCGGACGGGACCGCAACCATCCGCCCGAAAAGAGCGCCGAGCTGGTGGCCGAACGCAGGGCCCTGGGCCTGCCCACCGAGAGTTTTTTCCCCGAGGCCAGCGGGCACAAATTTTTGAACGAACCCGACCACGGACAGCTGCTCGAAAAGACCCTCGCCTTTTTCAAGGCCAGCCTGTGAACCTCACGAGATCCCAGATCGATTCCGCGCTGAAAGCCGCCCTTCGCGAAGACATCGGCGCGGGCGACATCACGACCCTCGCCCTCGTCTCTAGCGGAGACATGGCCAGCGCCCGGCTGATCGCGCGCAAGGCTGGCGTAGCTGCCGGCTTGCAAGTCTTTCAACGGGCTTTTCAGATGGTCGACAAGCGCTGCAAAGTCCGGCTTTTGAGTCGGGATGGGGTTTCTTTCAAAGCGGGCGCTGTGCTGGCGCAATTGTCCGGCCCGGCCCGGGCCCTGTTGTCGGCGGAGCGAGTGGCCCTTAACTTCACGCAAAGGCTCTGCGGGATCGCCACCCTGACCGCCGCTTATGTCGCGGCTTCTCGTTTAGCCAAACGAGGATCAAAGACCGTGATCCTGGACACCCGAAAAACTACGCCTGGCCTAAGGGCCTTTGAAAAATACGCGGTGCTTTGTGGCGGCGGAAAGAACCATCGCATCGGGCTTTACGACGCCTTCTTGATCAAGGACAACCACATCCGGGCCTGCGGCTCGGTGGCTGAAGCGGTCCGCCGTGCCAAAAAACAAGCTGGGGCCAAGATCGTGGAAGTCGAGGTGGAGAACTTAAGGGAGCTCAGGGAAGTCTTGCCAGAGCATCCCGACATCGTGCTTCTGGACAACATGCGGGGGAGCCTGCTCAAGAAGGCGGTGGCGCTGACCACGGGCAGCGGCGTTCTGACCGAGGTCTCGGGCGGCGTTCGCCTGCGCGAAGTGGCGGGCCTGGCGCGCCTGGGTGTGGACAGGATCTCGGTGGGGGCGCTGACCCACTCGGCCCCGGCATTGGATCTGTCGCTTGAATTTATTTGACGCCTCAAAATTAAGGGCGTTGCTGCGGACCAAAAGTTTCGGCAGGGTTTTTGAATATCACGAGGACCTGGACTCGACCAACCGGCTTTTGCGCGAGCAGGCTGGGCAGGGAGCTGTGGAAGGCACCGTGGTCCTGGCCGATCACCAAAGCCAGGGAAAGGGACGCTGGGGACGGCATTGGGAGAGCCCCAAGGCCAAGAGCCTCCTATTTTCCGTTTTATTACGCCCTCCTGAGGGAAAGGTTCTGTCGCAGTTGAGCGCCGTGCTTGGCGTGGCCCTGGCGCGGACTCTGAATCGCCGGCTTCCGCTAGGGACAAAGGCTCTTCTGAAGTGGCCCAATGACCTTTGGGTCGAAGGGCGCAAGCTGAGCGGCGCGTTGCTGGAACACTCCGCAGGGGCTGTCGTGGCCGGTATCGGGCTCAATTGCCAACAGTCGGCCCGGGATTTTCAAGGTGGGTTGGAAGCCGTCAGCTTGAGCACGCTCGAGGGCGGTGACATCGACCGGGAAGCCTTGCTCGCGGACCTGCTTTTAGAGCTGGAGTCCTGCTATGAAGCCTGGAAAAGCTCCGGATTCGAGGCTTTCAAAGCTGAATGGAACGCGGGCGCCTGCTTTATCGGTGAGATGGCCGCGGCCGGAGATATAAAAGGGCGGGTGATCGGTTTGGACGACACTGGCGCTCTGCTCATGCAGGGCGACGAGGGGACACTGGTCCTGAATTCGGGCGAGATCAAGGCTTTCAGGCCGCTGCCGCAATAGGGGAGACCCATGCTTCTTGTCTTGGATATCGGAAACAGCAACGTGGTGGCGGGCGTCTACGACGGGACGGAATTATTGGTCTCCTGGCGCTTCGCCTCCAACCGGGCCTCCACCGCCGACGAGTATGTCATTCTGCTCGGTGATTTTTTCAAGTCCGCCCGCTTAGATCCCCGGGGCATCGGGCAGAGCATCCTCTCCTCCGTGGTCCCGCCGCTGGTCCCGGTCTTTGAAGAAGCCTTGCGTCGCCTTTTTCACAGCAAGCCAATGGTCGTGACCCCGCGTCTGAAGCTGGGGCTGAAGATCAAGATCCCCAATCCTGAAGAGGCCGGCGCCGATCGCCTGGTCAACGCTGTCGCGGGCTTCAAGCGCTTTGGCGGGCCGCTGTTGATCGTGGATTCCGGGACCGCCACGACGGTGGATGCGGTCTCCAAAAAAGGCGAATACCTGGGCGGCGCCATCCTGCCTGGCATCGGCATTTCCATCGAAGCGCTGGTGTCGCGCACCGCTAAACTGCCCCGTATCGAGATGGCCAAGCCGAAGAAGCCCATTGGCGACAGCACCCTGGAGGCCATGCGCTCCGGGATCTACTACGGCATGGTGGGCCAGCTCAAAGAATTGATCCGGGTCCTTTCCAAGGAAATGCCCGGCAAGGTGAAGGTGATCGCGACCGGCGGCCTTTCCGCTTGGATCCCGGCGCGCGAAGTGGGGATCGCCGCCGTGCTGCCAGACTTGACCCTGGAAGGCCTGCGCTTGATCCATGCCATGAACAGCCCCGTCCGGCGCGCGAAAAAATGATCCGTTTGGCGGCGTTGCTCTGCTTAGGACTCGCCGCTTCGGGGTTGCAGGCCCGCGAATTCAAGCCTTTTCATGTCCTGGCCGCCGAAGGTTCATTCTCGCTGATGCGCTTCGAGGATGAACCCTGGCCCATGGAGATCGGGCAGGATCTTCCCGGAGACTTGACCTTGTCGCTTGAAGCAGGGGCCAAGGTTTCCCTTCGGGCCTTGCGTAGGGTGGACCTGGCCGTGTCCGGGCCAGCCAGCCTTCGTTTTTTTTCGCTCGAAACCCAGCAGGGCGAGGAGTTGCTCCGCGAGATCGTGCTGCGACTGGAGTCCGGCGAGCTGCTGGTGGACCCTCGCTTCCTTCTCGCGCGCGCCTCGCACATCACCCTGGAACTTCCGGACAGTTCCTTCGAGGTCAAGCCCGGGCCCCGCTTCTGCGTCTCCGCGGCCAAAGGACGCAAAACCGTTTTCGCCACCGTGGCGGCGGAGGGGAATTTGATCCCGGCCCAGCGCCGCGACGGCGCCTTTGTTCAGGCGCCTGGATTTCCCAAAGGGTTCGCCTGGTCGGGCCCCTTGCAGTCGCTTGCCAAAGAAAAGGTCCCCTTGCTGGTGCTCGGCCGGGACTTTGACCGGGAACGTAACGCTTGGCCGCGCGCTGCCGTGCTAGGTTCCGAACTGCGTGGGGTTTTGGAACCCATCGAAGGCCTTCGTCTGGTGGATGGCAGCGGCAGCACCCTTCTAGCCCGCCATCTCAATGGCGCCATTCGTTCGGGCAATGACGCCTACATCCAGGATTTTTCCAGGAAGCTGGGCGCGCGCTGGGTGATGGT
>JAZKAF010000100.1:3354-3817 GCA_040389285.1 candidate division FCPU426 bacterium | reverse complement strand
CCAAAGCTGCAGGCTGACAGGTTTCTTGGTCATGCGTTCCTCAAAGTTGATCTAATACGGAAAAATGTTCAGTCCTGGCAGCGAGATCAGATTTTACAAAAGAAAAGTAGTCAAGGGATCCTGGCGTAGCGGATGAGTCCCAACTTTACTATGGCGAATGCCAGACTTCGGCGGAAACGGCGCTGGAGTCATGGCCGCCGATCAGGAACAGGTAGTTGAGGAAGGACACGCTGGTGTGCCCTGCCCGCGCGGAAAAGCTGGGGGGCGTCGGGATGACCTGCTTCCAGGTCGCGCCGTTGCTGGAGGACCAGACTTCGCTGCTGTAGATGTTGCCCGCGCCCTCGCCGCCGAAGACGAACATGCGCTGGCCCTGCACTGTGCTGGCATGCCCGCCGCGGGGCGAAAAGCCAGCGTTCGGGGTGGCCTCGGTCCATAGCACGCCGTCGGCCGTAGAAAACACGTC
>JAZKAF010000100.1:0-3344 GCA_040389285.1 candidate division FCPU426 bacterium | reverse complement strand
GAGATAGCCGCCGGAATACTTGCCGCCGATCACCCAGAGCCGGTTGTTGTAGACCACGCAGGAATGTTCGGCGCGGCCCAAAAATCCTGCGGCACCGGTCTCCAACGTCCAGGTGACCCCGTCGGTGGAGGACCAGACATCGCTGTTGTAGCCGACATCAAAGCCCCCGATCACCCACATCTTCCCCAAAAAATTGGCGCTGGCTGAACCGGTACGGGGCGAAAAAGCGGCGGTCGCGGTGGCCAGGCTCCAATTCTTGCCATCTAGCGAGGACCAGACATCCTGCAGCTGCGCACCATCATTGCCGGCGATGACCCAGATCTTGCTGTTGTAGACCGTGCTGCTATGCCCGAAACGCGGGGAGAAGGCCGCCGTGGTTGTGACCGAGTCCCAGACCCCGCCGTAATAGGAGGACCAAACGTCGTTCATCAATCCCGTAGGCAGGCTGGCGTAACCGCCGATGACCCAGATCAGGTTGTTGAATACCACGCTGGTATGGCCGGCGCGGGGGCCAAAAACGGCGTTGGGAGCCGCGAGCGTCCAAGTCTTGGCAAGCACCGTGGGGGTGGGATTGGGGCTGGGCTCAAAACGGGGCGCCTTGGGGTCGCTGGTGTTAATGCGCCGGGCGTCCTCCAGGAAAAAAGGCAGGGCACCCAGCGTGGCGGCGACCAAAAGCAGGCCGAAGATCCCAAAAATTGCGGGAAACCAACGCTTCAAAATGAAGTCCTCCAAAACGAATCCCATGATTTTGACCCAAACCAGGCCCGATTTCAAGGCCGGCTATTTGTGGGTGATGCCCAGCGCACCCAATAAAATAAGGGTCCAAATGACAACGAAATAGGTCCGGTCCACCACTTTGGCCACCGGCCTCCACTTTTTCTCTGATTCGGTGGGGGTAGGGACTAGGGGCGCGTTGATCATCTGCATGACTTCAGCGCTGGGCCGCTTGCCCTGCGCCTTTACCACGACCGCCTCGGACTCCACCACCTTGGTGTCGGAGACCGCGTCCGCCTCGGTTTTGACGGGTGCCTTCGCGCCAGCTTCCCCAAAAAACAGGGAAAAGGCGAGAGCCAGGCAGAGACCCTGTTTGCTCAGCATCCCAGATGCCCAGGGCGGGTTTCCCAGGAAGGGACCTCGATCTCGTTTTCGGTCAGAAAGGCCTTCAACTCCAGGTCGTTAAAAGTGTAATGAAATGCCTTCAGCCCCAGCTCGGTCCCCACATTGACGAAAGGCTTCACATCATCAAGATAGAACACTTGCGAAGGTGGCAGACCGATCCGCTTCAGGGCGAGCGCGAAGAATTCCGGTTCCGGCTTGCGCAGGCCGCATTGCTGCGAAGCAAAGACCTGCTCAAAGCCGTCAAAGAGCCGGTACTGTTGCATCAGATGCTGGTAATGCTCGGCATTGGTGTTGGATAAGGCGAAGAATTGGACCTTGTTGCTCAGCTTGGCCAGCAAGAGGTCCATCGGGCGGTTGGGCGCGAAATAATCGCACCACTCGACGAGCCAGCGCTCGTAATCCCAGGCCAGTCCCAGGCGCTGGACCAGCTGCGCGTGGAACTCCCTGCCCGTGACCAGTCCACGTTCATAAGCGATGTGCAGGCCGTCGGGGTCCCTGAGCTCGTGCAACATGGTGGCGGCCGCGATATGAGGATGAGCGCCATGGACGCGCGCCAAAAAGTCATCGGTCTTCAGCCGCAACAGGACGTTGCCGATGTCGAAGAGAAAAGCCTTGGATTCGGCGGTGGCCATCAGCGTCTCTGAAGGACGGTATCCCTGCGGCCCGTGGCGTCATTCGTGGCCGGAAAATCCAGGTTGTAATGCAGGCCGCGCGATTCGTGCCGCGCCCGGGCGCTGCGGACGACCAGATCGGCTACGGTGACCAGGTTGCGAAGTTCCAGTAAGTCAGCGGTGACCAAGAAGTCCCAGTAATACTGGTCGATCTCCTCTTTCAGCAGCCGGATGCGGTGGGCGGCCCTTTCCAGGCGCTTGTTGGTGCGCACGATGCCCACGTAATTCCACATCAGGCGGCGTATCTCGTCCCAATTCTGCGTGACCACCACCGCCTCGTTGGAATCCACGGCATGCCCCGTCTTCCACACCGGAGCCTTGAACCAGGTGGGTAACGGCTTTAAAGCGCCCTGCAGATGGCGCTCGGCGCGCCGCGCAAAGACTAGCCCTTCGAGCAGGCTGTTGCTGGCCAGGCGGTTGGCGCCGTGCAGGCCGGTGCTGGCCACTTCGCCAATGGCGTAAAGGCGGCCCAGGCTAGTGGCACCGTTAAGGTCCGTGGCCACGCCCCCACACATGTAGTGCGCCGCCGGGACCACGGGAATGCGGTCTTTGGTGATATCGATGCCGAATTCGAGGCAGGTCTTGTGGATGTGCGGGAACCGTTTGCGCACCCAAGATGGCCTTTGGTGGCTGATGTCCAGGTAAACGCAGTCGTCGCCGCTTTCTTTGAGGACCTTGTCAATGGCCCGGGCTACCACGTCGCGGGGCGCCAATTCTTTCAAAGGATGGACGCCGGCCATGAAGGCCCGGCCGCGGCGGTCGCGCAGGATGCCGCCCTCGCCCCGCACCGCCTCGGAGATCAGGAAGGACTTGGCCTGGGGATGGAAAAGACAGGTGGGATGGAACTGGAAAAATTCCATGTTAGCGACCTTGGCGCCTGCGCGGTAGGCCAGGCCCACCCCGTCCCCGGTGGCGACATCCGGGTTGGTGGTGTAAAGGTAGACCTTGCTGCCCCCGCCCGTGGCCAGCACCGTGGCCTTGGCCAGATGCAGGTCCACCTTGCCGGTGGTCACGTCCAGGGCGAAAGCCCCCAGCACCTCGCCGCGGCGCTGGATCAGGTCCACACCGTGGTGCCATTCCAGCAACTTGATGCGCGGCGACTTGCGCACGCGGGCGCTGAGACGCCGCTGGATCTCGGCTCCGGTCAGGTCGGCGGCGTGCAGGATGCGCCGGGAGGAATGGCCGCCTTCGCGCCCTAAGTCGAACCCGGTGTTCCTGCCCTTGCCGCGGCTGAAGCGCACACCCCAGGCCAGCAGGTCGTCGATGGCCCCGGGGCTCTCGCGCACCACGGCTTCGACCACCTCACGCTTGCACAGCCCGGCGCCCGACACCATGGTGTCCTGGATATGCGACAGGAAGCTGTCGTCCTGGTGCTGCACCGAGGCGATACCGCCCTGGGCGTAGTGCGTGTTGCTCTCGTCCACGCCGCGCTTGGTCAGCACCGTGACTTTGCGGCCCGATTCCGCGGCTTTAAGCGCGAAAGAAAGGCCGGCGATCCCGGAACCCAGGACCAGTATGTCGGAGCGTCCCACCTTCATCTACACCACCTCTTTG
>JAZKAF010000099.1:0-8996 GCA_040389285.1 candidate division FCPU426 bacterium | reverse complement strand
CCCAAGGGCGATTTTGGGCTATGGAACGAGCTGGCTGCCCGCGGCCACGAGATCATGCCCCATGGCTACCGGCACGCGCGCAAGTCCGAGCTTCCCCTTGAGGAAGCCAAGGGCCTGATCCTGCGCTGTCTGGATATCTTCCAATCCGAGTTAAAAGGCTTTTCCCCAGCCACGGCGGTTTTTAATTATCCCTACCTTGCCACGACCCCTGAACTCGACGCCTGGCTCTGCGGCCTGGTGCGGGCGACCCGGGGTTCGGGACCTGCGGTCAACCCCATGCCTTCGCCTTCGTTGAAAAGCATCGGTTGCCCGACCTCTGGGCCGGACGACTGTGAAGAGGACATCAGCGCTAAGTTAGAAGCATTTCTGGCCGGACCCGGAGGCTGGTTCGTTTACTGCGGCCACGGCGTGGATGGCGAGGGCTGGGGACCGGTTCGAAGCGCTTGGCTGGAAGCCTTGTTGGCCAGGCTGGTCAACACGCCTGGGGTGAGGGTCTTGCCCGCGGCCAAGGCATTGGCCCTGGGAGATGCGGGAGCTTTTCGACCGTGAACGCTTTGGAAAAGGCAGCTCCTCCGGCTTGGCTCAAGGCTCTGCTCGGGATATTGGTTGTAACCTGGCTGGGAGCCCGCTTTCTGGCCCTGCCCAAGATGATGACCCATGTGGACGACATCGCGGAGCTGACAGACCTGCTTGAAGTGAAGGACCAGTCCTGGCGCATGCGGATCAAGGTGCTGAAGCCGCGTACTTTCGCGCCAGGCCAGTTCTTTGCCACGGACTTACTACTACAGCGGGCTCATAGCCCCAAAGCCGTGCTTTGGATGGGACGGGGTGTCAGCTTTTGCTTCTGGCTGGCCGGGGTCCTGGTTTTCGCCGGCTTGCTGGGGAAGCTCGGGTGGTCCTGGGGTCTGAACTGGTTCTTGATGGCGATCCTTTTGTTTTCGTGGCGGGGGATCATTGAGAGCTCCCAGGCTTACAACTATGCGGCGGCGTTCTTTAGCTCCTCGGTCATCCTCTATGTCGCGCTCAGCAAAAAGATCGAAGGTTTTGGTAAGACGGCCCTGACGCTATTGGGGCTTGGAGCCCTGATCGGCCTTTCGTATCAGGCTATTTTTTTCTCGGCCGCGATCTTAGGGGTGCTGGTTATCAGGGATGGACGCAGGGGCTTGCTTCGCAATGGGGCCCTTGGGGTCGGATTGCTGGTCTGGATCGCCTTTTATTATAAGATCCAGATCTACCAATACGCGGACCGGCCCGCGCATCCGCCTTGGGCGCCTTATCCGCACGGGCTTAAGGATCTGGCTCTCGGTTGGTTCCAAGTCTTTGAAAATAACCTGACGATGCTGCCTTGGGGATGGAAAACCGCCGCATTCACGGCTTGCTTGATCGCTCTGGCTGCATTTGGATATTTTCGGCGCCAAGAAAAAATTTCTAAGCCCATTCTCTTGGTCGGCCTTTACTTATTTTCGGTATGGAGCGCGGGAGCGCTTAGTCTGCGTTTCCCCTGCGGCGCCACCCGCCACACCTTCGTACTACAGCCTGCTGTGCTCCTGCTTCTAGGAGCGGGCCTTAGCGCGTTACGGTTCTCGAATAAAACCTGGCTGGGGCTGAGCGCGGGCTTGGGTATTTTGTTCCTAGTCCATTTGCCTGGTTTTGCCCGGGGTTTGGAGAACCGGGTGGACTTGGACGAGATCGAGCGACTTCTTGCCGAAGACCCGCAGTTAGTGGCGTGGGATTCCGAGAACAGCTTCACCCGGGATCCCATATTGCTGCTGTCGAAGCATCCTGACTGGAAGCCCAGACTCAGGCTGGGGGATTTTTCCAAGCTCAAGGATCTTCCACAGCGCGTTTTGCTGGCCTGCCACCGGGGCGCTCTGGCGCCAGCTACGGTGACGGAGTTGGAGAGCGAAGGCTACCAGCTGCGGCTTTTGCGCAAGGTGGAGCCGCTGGGCTCCACTGAGCTTTCGGGAGACATCAACGGCGGCAATGGCTTTTATCTCTACCTTGCCGAGCGGCCAGCCGCTACATGATAATGACCGATGGGTCTTTTTTTTATGACAGGAGAGTTTGATTGCCGAGCCTGCTTTCTAACGTACGCCTGAGCTTTCTTTCCTTTGCGCTGGGCAAGGCCGCGGCTGCTGCGGCGAACATCGCCCTTTTCCGCAGTCTGGGCCCCGCTCAGATGGGGGATTACACCGCGGCCTTGGGCTTTGCTGGGGTTTTTTCCGTGCTGGCCGAGTTAGGTCTATCAGCCTATTTGACCAGGGAAGTCAGCCGCCATCCAGAAAAAGCCTCGACCCTGTTCTCCCAGGCCCTCCTGGTCCAGGGGATCCAGGTGCTGATCGCGGCGCTGGTGTTGGGGGGCTTTTTGTGGAGGGGTGGATCCGACGCCATTTCGCCGGCCTTGGTAGGGCTGGGCTTTGCCTGGGTGGCCCTGATCAACCTGAGCAGCCCGTTCAGCGCCTGCTTGCAGGGTCTTGAGGAATTTGGCAGCACGAGCCGAGTCTCCAGCCTGGCCTCTGTTTTGAACGCGGCCGGGCTCTGGCTGGTGCTGCTATTCGCTCCCAGCGTGGCCGCGGCGCTTGCCTCCTTAGTCCTCACAGGCATCCTGGGCCTCGGCATGTGGGTGAGGGCCGCCTCGAAAAAAGGCCTGCACTTTGAAATGCCCAGACCTTTTCAGCCCTTCAAATTCTGGAAAGAGACCCTGCCTTTTGCCAGCGTATCAGGCCTGAACCAGCTTTATCTGCGCATGGACGTGGTGCTACTGACCCTTTTGTCTGGCTCTCTGGCTGTGGGTTACTACGGCGCGGGGGTCAGGGTCAGCGATCTGCTGGCCGCAGTGCTGGGCTCCTTGATCGGCCCGCTTTATCCCCGTCTTGCCAGCTCGACCACGGACCCGAGCCATGGCGGCCTGCGTCTCGAGCTTTCCCGGGCCACCCGCTACATGACCGCGCTTAGCCTTCCCTTAGGCATCGGCGGTACTGTCATGGCTTCCAGCTTGATGCCCTGGCTTTTTGGAGCGGACTTCGCGCCAGCAGGCGCCGCCTTTGCCTGGCTGGTTTGGGTGCCCGCGCTCATGGGTGTCAACGCCGGTTTGCTCCTGGCCCTCAGCGCCGTGGGAGCTTTGGGGGCCATGAACCTGATCTTTGTCGTGGCCTTAGGCCTGAACCTGTCCCTGAACCGGATCTTCATCCCCAGCCAAGGCGTGGTCGCCTGCGCCTGGATCTGGGTGCTTTGCGAAGTCCTGATCTTGGCTGTTTGCCTGGCCTTGCTGGCGCTTCGCCATCGCGTGGCCCTGAGCGCGCGGGCCATGCTTTGGCCGAGCCTTCCCGCGGCGTTAGGCATGGGGGTCTTGCTTCATTTTCTTCCCATGGCCGAAGGCTGGCACTGCGTGCCGCGCGTTTTAGAGGGAGCCTTGGTCTACGCGGGCCTTTTGTGGGTGCTAGGATTTTTCGGTCCTGAGGAAAAGGAACACCTGGGACGAGCCCTGGGCTTTAAGTCATGACTAGGCCCTTGGTGAGCGTCATCGTGCCTTTTTACAATGAGGCGCCGCATTTGGAAGCCTGCTTCAAGTCCCTATTCTTCCAGCGCTTCAAGGGCTTTGAGCTGATCGCGGTCGATGACGGGTCCAATGACGGCTCAAGCGAAATAGCTGAGCGCTTTCTTCGCGAACATCCGAGCAGGATGCGGCTTTTCAAGTCCCCGCACTTAGGCGTGGGTGCCGCTAGGAATCTCGCCGCCAAGAAGGCACTGGGCAAGATCTTAGTCTTCGTGGACGCGGACATGCAAGCCGACCCCGGCTTTGTTGGCAAGATCATCGCCCCTATTCGTTCAGGCAAGGAAGACGGGACCTTTGTGGTGGATGAGCTGGTCTCGAACCTCGACAACGCTTGGGCAAAAGCCTGGAACCTGCAGCAGGGCGTGCCTTTGGGCAGGCGCCTTCCTTTGGATATGCCCTCCCGTTGCGACCTTTTTCGCGCCATTTCCCGCAAAGCTTATTTGAAGGCCGGAGGCAATCGTGAGAAACTCGGGGCCAACAGCGACGTGATCCGCTCGCGGGACCTGAAGCCTGCGTTGGCCGTTCCGGGCGCCATTCTCTACCACGCCAATCCCCACAGCATGACGGACGTGATGCTTTCGGCGCGTTGGTATGGAAGGGGGGAGGCAGCAGCCAAGCAGGGATCGGCTTATGCACGCCTGCTCTGGGCCTATAACCCTTTGAAGTCGGTTTTGGGCGCGACCTTGGGTGCGCTGCGGCATGGCAGTCCTTTCTTTTTTGTATTCAGGATCGTTTTTGACGCGGCCCATCTCTGGGGCCTGCTGGAAGGGCGCATGACCGGGAAAACGCAGCGATGAAAATGGCTAGCTTGGGGGATTTGTGAAAACTTTGGTCACTGGCGCGGCGGGATTCATCGGTTCCCACGTCTCGCGCTATCTTTTGTCCCAAGGCCACGAAGTGCTGGGGATCGACGATCTTTCGGGCGGGTTTTCGGAAAACCTGCCTAAGGGGATGCGCTTTGAAAAGCGCTCGGTCTTAGAGCCCCTTGACGACCTTTTCACTTCCTTTCGGCCGGAGCTGGTCTATCACCTGGCCGCCTACGCGGCCGAGGGCCTTTCCCACCATATCCCGGTCTTCAACTATCAGAACAATCTGGTCGGAACGGCTAACGTCCTAGGGGCGGCCTACCGCGGTGGCGCCAGGCATTTTGTCTTCACGTCTTCCATAGCCGCCTACGGCCATCCCGTGGCTGGAGAATCCTTTGATGAGGGATCGCCCTGCCGGCCCTGCGATCCTTACGGGATCGCCAAATTCGCCTGCGAATTGCATTTAAAGGCCTTTTTTGAATACCACGGCGGCCCTACCTACACGGTGCTCCGGCCCCACAATGTGTTCGGACCGGGCCAGAACATTGCAGATCCCTACCGTAACGTGGTGGGGATCTTCATGCAAAGGGCGATGGCCAAAAAACCCATGCCCGTCTTCGGCGATGGGTCGCAATCCCGCAGTTTCTCCTACGTATCCACGGTCGCACGCTGCGTGGCCGAGGCGGGCTGGCTCAAAGGGGCGGAGAACGGGACCTTCAATGTCGGGGGAGACCAGGCCCTTTCGGTCAAGGAACTGGCAATTCAGGTAGCCGAGACTTTAGGAGTCAAGGTGGAGATCGAATGGTTGCCGGCGCGTAAGGAAGTGCAGCACGCCCACTGCGACCACCGCCGCGCCAGAGCCTTGTTCAAGGAAGCTTACGCTTCAGAATTGGGGATCCGGGAAGGCCTCAAAAAAATGGCGGAGCACGTGCTTGCCCGTCCCGTGCCCGCACCCACTGAATGCCCGGCGCCCATCGAGATACGCGATCATCTGCCGCCCCATTGGGCCGCCCGCTTTCCGGTCTGAGGACCCATGTCCATCCATATCGTTGTTTTGAACTATAACGGGGTAGCTCTGCTACAGGAATGCCTGCCTTCGGTGGCGGCCGCGGCCAAGGCCTCTCCCGTGCCCTGCAAGCTGTCGGTGCTGGACAACGTCAGCAAGGACCAGAGCCGGGATTGGGTGGTTAAGGCCCTTCCGGAGGTCGGCTGGATCCAGGCGCCGGCCAATCGCATACTTTTTTCTTACATCGACGTGGTCAGGGAATTGCCCGAAGAATACGTGCTGCTGCTCAACAACGATATCAAAGTGGAGCCGGACTTTATCGCCCCGCTTTGGGCAGCCCTGAGCGCGGACCCCGAGGCCTTTCTGGCCTCGCCCAAGAATCTTTCGTTCGAAGGGTTCTACAACGGAGGACGCCACGCCTGCGGCCTCCGCTATGCCATTCCCTGGGCCGGGCCGGTGTATCCTGGCAATCTGGAGGCGGCTGAGAAAACGGGTTACACCCTTTACACGGCCAATGGCCTGTTCCGGCGCGACCGTTTCGTCGCGCTGGGTGGATTTGACCCCCTTTTCACTTGGCCGGGCTGCTGGGAGGACACGGACCTAGGAACCAGGGCCTGGAAGCGCGGTTGGACCTGCCTCTACGTTCCCCAAAGCGTCATCTTTCACAAGGGCAGCGCCACCCTAGAGCACCAGTATGAGCCTTACCAGCGCAAGGCCCTGGGCTGGCGCAATGGTTTCATCTGGTTCTATGCCAACGTGTCCTCGCCGCGCCTGCGCCTGAAATTCCTTTTGCTGATCCTGCCGACGCTGCTGGCCGCCGCTGTGACGGGCAGGTTCTTCCTGGTGGACGCCTTTTTCAGAAGCCTGGCCTCGCTGCCCAAGGCCTTGAAACGGCGCGGACAAGAGCGCGCTTTTGACGTGCAGGACGATGAGACGGTCTGGCGGCGCTGCCGGGAGGATTTCTGATTTGAGCGCTCCTTTCGCATGGCCCCAGGGCGCCAGGGCGGCGCTTTCCCTGACCTATGATGATTCGTTGTCCTCTCATCTGGACACTGCCATCCCCCAACTGCGCGCCCGGGGATTCGCCGGCACCTTTTTTTTGAACCCGGGTCTGCCGCGCTTTCTTGAGCGCAAGGCCGATTGGTTGAAGATGGCCGAGGGGGAACAGGAACTGGCCAACCACACCTTCACCCATCCCTGCTCCAAGGTCCTGTCCTGGGTGCCCAAAGGCCAGGGCCTGGAGGACCTGGATGAGGCCGCCATGCGATCTGAGATCGACCTTGGGAATCGCGGCATCCGCGAGCTGGGCATCAAGGAGATCCCGTCCTTTGCCTACCCTTGTGGCCAGTCTTTTTACGAGCAAGACTGCCGCAGTTACGTGCCTATGGTCCGGGAACGGCATTTGGTGGCCCGGGGAGTGGCCGAGGGGATAGCCGACCCCTGGAGCCTCGACCTGATGGACGTGGCGGCATACGACGGCTCGATGGGCGCGGCTTTTTCGCTGGATCTGGCGCGCAAGGCCGTGGAACGCGGGCATTGGCTGGTCCTGCTCTTTCACGGGGTAGGGGCGGAGCATTTGACGATCGCGACGAACGAGCACGCCGTCTTGCTGGACGGATTGAAAGCCATGGGTGGGGCGCTCTGGGTGGCGCCCTTCGGAGAAGTTGGGAAATATATCTCTTCATCAAGGAGCTGACGATGGCGATGAGCTATACGAATCTGGGACGCACGGGACTGAAGGTGAGCCGTCTCTGCTTGGGGACCATGAATTTCGGGGTGGACACGCCTGAACAGGAGGCCTTTGCCATCATGGACCGGGCCCTTGAATTGGGGATCAATTTCTTCGACACGGCCGACGTCTACGGTTGGAAGATGGGTGAAGGGATCACCGAAAAGATCATCGGCCGTTGGTTCGACCAGGGCGGCGGACGGCGCGAGAAGGTGGTGCTGGCCACCAAGCTCTACAACGCCATGGGGGAATGGCCCAACGAGCGCGGGCTTTCTGCCTTGCACATACGCAGGGCCTGCGAAGAATCCTTGAGCCGTTTGAAGATCGAAGCCATCGACCTTTACCAGTTCCATCACATTGACCGCAGTGTGCCCTGGGAAGAGATCTGGCAGGCCTGCGAGACCCTGGTAAGGCAAGGAAAGGTCATCTATTTCGGCTCTTCCAACTTCGCGGGATGGCATATCGCCCAGGCCAATGAGGCCGCCAAGTCGCGGCACTTCATGGGGCTGGTGGCGGAGCAGACCAAATACAGCCTGCTTTGCCGCGCTCCAGAGCTCGAAGTGATCCCGGCCTGCAAAGGCTATGGATTGGGTCTGATCCCCTGGAGCCCCTTAGCGGGTGGCGTGCTGGGAGGCGGGGCGGCCAAGGCCAAGACCGGAAGGCGTTCGGGAAGCTGGGCCAAGGAGGAGTTGAAGAAACAGGGGGATAAGTTGCCGCGTTTCGAGCGGTTCTGCGCCAAGATGAAGAAGAACCCTGCGGATGTGGCGCTGGCCTGGCTGCTCGCCAACCCCGTGGTCACGGCCCCGATCATCGGCCCCCGCACCATGGAGCAGTTGGATGGCTCGCTCAAGGCTTTGAGCATCAAGTTGAGCCCCGCGCAGATGAAAGAATTGGACGCCATCTTCCCGGGTCCGGGAGGGCAGGCTCCCGAGGCTTACGCTTGGTGAGCAGGCTAAGTTAAGAACTCGGCCATTGAGGCATAAAAAAAGGGCGCCCCGATCGGGACGCCCTTTTTTTATGTTAGGTTTCAGCCCTTCAGTTTGATCAGGTTCAGCGCCGAGCCCGCCTTGAACCACTCCACCTGTTCGTCGTTCATGGAATGTTTCGTGCGGATGCTGTCCTTGCTGCCGTCCTTGTGGATGAGCTGCACTTCCACCGGGGCTCCAGGCTTGAGCCCGGCCAGGCCGACGATGTTGATCTTGTCGTCTTCCTGGATCTTCTCGTAGTCGCTGGGATCGTTGAAGGTCAGCGGCAGCACGCCCTGCTTCTTCAGGTTGGTCTCATGGATGCGGGCGAAGCTCTTCACGATCACCGCCGCCGCGCCCAGAAAACGGGGGCACATGGCGGCGTGTTCGCGGCTGCTACCCTCGCCGTAGTTCTCGTCACCCACCGCCACCCAGCGCAGGCCCTTGGCCTTGTAATAGCGGGCCACTTCCTGCGGCTCTTTCCAGTCCCCGGTGTCCTGGTTCTTGGCCTGCCCCGGCTTGCCATTGAAGGCCGAGACCGCGCCCAGGAACATGTTGTTGGAGATGTTGTCCAGGTGGCCACGGTATTTCAGCCATTTTCCCGCGGGGCTGATGTGGTCCGTGGTGCATTTGCCCTTGGCCTTCAGCAGCAGTGGCAGGCCCATGAAGTCGCCGCCGTTCCAGGCGCTGAAGGGCTCCAGCAGCTGCAGGCGGTCGGACTTGGGATCCACCACGATCTCCACCGAGGAACCGTCCGCGGCCGGGGCCTGGTAGCCCTGGTCCGAGGCGGCAAAGCCGTTCTTGGGGATGTCGTCGGCCACGGGCGGCGCCTGCAAGCGGATCTTCACGCCGTTCCCGGCCGTGAACTCCTCTTTCAGAGGGTTGATGTCCAGGCGGCCGGCCAGGGAATAGGCCATCACCACCTCGGGCGAGC
>JAZKAF010000098.1:5763-9761 GCA_040389285.1 candidate division FCPU426 bacterium | reverse complement strand
TCCTGAAAATCAGCCTTGTCGCCCAGAAAGATCCTGAGCAGGGCGGGCGTGGCGCGGTGCACGCCCAGGGGGGTGTGCCAGAATTCGGGATAAACCAGGGTGCTGGAGGAGTATAGAAGCGAGGCCTCACCTCCGAAAACGCCGGAGGCGGGGACAAGGGTGGCCAGGACTAGGAGTATAAAAGTGCGCATTGAGCTGTGAGTTGAAACCCATTATGATGTATTTTTCACTTTAGGAAAAGCATGCCTTTTTGCGTCGTTTTGATCAGCGCTCCCCAGGGCGAAGTGGCCGAAAAATTGGGGCGCATGCTGGTGGAAGAAAAACTGGCGGCCTGCGTCAACCTGGTCCCCCAGGTCAAGTCCGTGTATTGGTGGGAAGGCAAGGTCACCGAGAGCGACGAAACGTTGCTGATCGCCAAGACCGACAAGCTGAAGGTGAAGGGCCTGATCAAGGCGGTCAAGGCCGCGCATCCTTATTCGGTCCCCGAAGTGATCAGCCTGCGCATCAAGGAAGGCAACCGCGATTACCTGCGCTGGATCGCGGAATCGCTGGGCACTCCCCCTAAAAAACAGCGCGCGCCCAAAGGAGCGAAACCCCTTGCCTAAGACTTCCCTGGTCGCCGGCGGCGCCGGCTTCATCGGCAGCCATCTTTGCGAGGCCCTGCTCAAGCGCGGGCACCGCGTCATCGCCGTGGATAGCCTGATCTCGGGCCGGCGCGGCAACTTGGAGAGCCCGGTCTTCAAAAAATACGCCAGGCGTTTTAGTTTCCTGAAGCGCGACATCTTGAAGCCCCTGGATCTCAAGGCCGACTACATCTTCAACCTGGCCTCGCCAGCTTCGCCCCCGCATTACCAGACCCACAGCATCTACACCCTGCGCACCGGCAGCGAAGGCGTGTACAACTTGTTATTGCTGGCCAAGAAGAACAAGGCCCGCTTTTTACAGGCCTCCACTTCCGAGGTCTATGGCGATCCGCTGGTGCATCCCCAGCCCGAAGGCTACTGGGGCAACGTCAATCCGGTGGGGAAGCGCGCCTGCTACGACGAGGCCAAGCGCTTTGCCGAGGCCCTGATCATGGAATTCTGGCGCAAGGAGGGCTTGGACACGCGCATGGTGCGCATTTTCAACACCTACGGCCCCCGCCTGGACCCGGACGACGGCCGGGTCATCTCCAACTACATCAAGCAGGCCCTTCAGGGCCGCCCGCTGACGGTCTATGGCAACGGGCTGCAGACCCGCAGCTTCCAGTACGTGTCCGACCTGGTGGCCGCCATGCTCACGGTGATGTTCGATCCCCGGGCCAAGGCCGGTTGCATTTACAACACCGGCAACCCGGGCGAGTTCACCATGCTGGAGGCCGCGCGTCTGGTGAAAAAATTCACCAAGACCGCTTCGCCGATCGTGCACGAGCCGCTGCCCGCCGACGACCCCACGCGCCGCAAACCCGACATCTCCAAAATACGCCGTGAGCTGGGCTGGAGCCCGAAAGTGCGCTTCGCCGACGGCTTGAAGAAGACCATCGACTGGTACCGCTTGAACGAGATCAGCTAAAAGATAAAGGAGAGGAATCATGTCCAAACGCGTCTTAGTCACCGGCGTGGCCGGATTCATCGGCAGCCACATGGCCGAAGGCCTGATGAAGCGGGGCTACCAGGTGACCGGCATGGACGACCTTAGCACCGGGGAAAAACGCAACATCCCTGCGGGCATCCGCTTTGTGAAGGGCGACGTGACCCGCCCTGCGGACCTGAAAAAAGCCTTCAGCTCAGCGCTAGCCGGCGTCTTCCACATCGCGGGCTGCGCCTCGACCATCAAGGCTTTTGACGATCCCGAGTCGGACCTGCGCACCAACACCATGGGTACGGTCGCGGTGGTCCAGGCCTGCTTAGGCAAAAAGGTGCCGCGCCTGCTCTACGCGTCCTCCATGACGGTCTATGGCCATCCCGAAAAATTGCCCGTGCGCGAAGACAGCCCTTGCCGGCCAGTTTCTTATTACGGCATCTCAAAGTACGCGGCCGAGCGCTATGTGCTGGCCACCGGGGCCCGCCGCGATCTGGGGTTCTCCTTCGGGGCCACGGCCTTCCGCATGTTCAACGTCTATGGCCGGCGCCAGAGCCTGACCAACCCTTACCAGGGGGTAGCCTCCATCTTCATCGGCAATATCCTGCGCCAGGAGCCGGTTAAGATCTTCGGGGACGGCCTTCAGTCCCGCGATTTCATCCACATTTCCGACGTGGTCAGGGCCTGGATCCTGGCTTTTGAGCGCAAGGCCGCCATTGGACAGGCCCTCAATTTGGGCACGGGCATGCGCATCAGCGTCAAACGCCTGGTGGACACCGATATCCGCGCCTTTGGCCTGGATCCTGCCCGTTATCCGGTGAAGTTCTTCCCGGTCCGACCCGGCGACCAGCGGCATATGCAGGCCGACATCCGTCGCACCCGTAAAATACTGGCTTGGGCCCCGAAAATGCCCTTTGAAAAAGGCATGGCCGACGTCATTTCATGGGCCCGCGATGAGGCCTCCATCTGATATAATATCCGCCAATGCGAAAGATCCTGACATTCTTGATGCTGGCCCCCGTGGCTTTGACCGCGGGCCCGGAGCTGGTCGGAACGACGAGCGCCGCGTTCGTGAAACTGGGTTCCGGTTCGCGGCCCGCGTCGCTGGGCGAGGCCTATGTGGCCCTGGCCGACGACGCTTCCGGCATCAGCTACAATCCGGCCGGCATGTCGCAGATGCTGACCAGCGAGATCCAGGCCACCCACACCGAGTGGTTCCAGGGCCTTCGCTACGAGAATATGAACGCCGTCTTTTCCCTGGGCGACGGCGGCATGGTCGGCGCGACCTTTAATTTCCTTTCCATCCCCTCGTTGACCCGCACCGAACAGATCAACGACGGTCCGGATCCGGCCCTCAATTTTGTGGCCACCGGCGAGTTCACCCCCTACGACATGCAGGCCGCCTTGGCGTATTCCCGGCCGCTTTATCCCGGGATCCTGGCCGGCGCCAACCTGAAAGTCCTCTCGCAGAATATCGATGACCGTTCGACCCTCGGCCTCGGCCTGGACTTAGGCGTGATGTGGCTGACCAAGATCAAGGGCCTCAGCGCCGGCGCTAGCGCGCAGAATCTTGGCACGCCCATCAAGCTGAAGCACGAAGCCTTTGGCCTTCCTATGCTGCTTCGCCTCGGCGGCGCCTACCGCATGCTGGACGACAAGCTCACCTTTCTGCTGGAAGGCGACATCCCCTACGACAACTCCATCGTGGTGGCCATGGGCGTCGAGTTCGAGATCGCCGGGCGCTTTTATCCGCGCCTCGGCTTCCGCTACAACAACATCTTCAACCCCTGGAGCGTGGGCCTTGGCACCAAGTTCGGCTCGCTGGGGCTGGATCTCGCCATGGTGCCCTTTGGCGAGCTGGGCCTGACCTATCGCGCCTCGCTCAGCTACCATTTCGGAAGCCCCAAAGCCTCGCTGGACACCAGCAAACCCTATCTTTCCAACTCGGGCAGCGGCAAGAACCTGGTCCTGCATCCGCACGTCACGGCGCCGGACAAGGTCGCGGCCTGGGGGCTCTTCATCTACGATTCCGGCCGTCCGGCCAAGGCCGTCTTCAAAAAGAGCGGCTATGGCTCGGCGCCGCGCGAGATCGTGTGGGACGGCAACAGCAACCTGGGCGGCCCGGCTCCCGAAGGCAAATACCACGCCATCATGTCGGTGCGCTACACTACGGGTAAAGTGGTGAACACCAAGTACCTCGATGTCACCGTGAACAACAGCGCGCCCCAAGTCTCGCTGGGCTTGGATCCGGCCAGCGTCAACCCGCGCGCTCCGGGTGAGGCTTATGTACCCACCTCCTTCAAGCCGGTTCTGAAGGCTGGCACCGCCGCGGCCAAGTGGCGCTTGCAGATCCTTGATCCTGCGGGCGCGGTGTTCAGGACCTACAGCGGCGACGGCACGCCCCCCAGCTCCCTGGTCTGGGACGGTAACAGCGACTC
>JAZKAF010000098.1:0-5663 GCA_040389285.1 candidate division FCPU426 bacterium | reverse complement strand
TGCCCCACGCGATCGACCTCCCTTTGCCCGGATACGCCACGGATGGCGCCGCTGGCATGGACCTTCGGGCGGCCGTGGAGGCTCCCGTATCCCTTGAACCGGGCATGCGCACCCTGATCCCCACCGGCCTTTGCATCGCGCTTCCAACGGGTTTCGAGGCGCAGATCCGCCCGCGCTCGGGCCTGGCGATCAAGCACGGCATCACCATGCTGAATTCACCCGGGACCATTGATTCGGACTACCGGGGCGAGATCAAGCTCATCGTCATCAATCATTCGAAAGAAGTTTTCGAGATCCAGCGCGGCGAGCGGGTGGCCCAATTGGTCTTCGCGCCGGTGATCCAGGCACTCTGGCAGCGCGTCGAAGATCTGGAAGCGACGCAGCGTCACGCCGGCGGTTTTGGCCACACCGGCACCCGGTGACTAACGGGTTCAAAAGTTGGGGACAAGGTTTGCCACTTTGTGGCACAAAGTTTCTTTCCCGAAATAGCGTTTTATTATTGACAGTTTTGTATTTTAAAATATACTAGCGCTTGCGTAGCCATTGACGGCTACACATCATCTAGAAGAGAGGGGGGATTAATTAACATGGCTACCAAGAAAAAGGCCAAGAAGGCCGCGAAGAAGAAGAAGAAGTAACAAAAACTAAAAATTGTCGATGTCATCAAAGCTATGCCCCGTTGTGAAACGGGGCATAGCTTTTTTAAGGCCTTTTTTTGTGGATAAAGTTGGACAGCCCCGCTTCCAGCCTTCCCTTGATTGACAGCCCTGAAAGCCTCTGTTAGATTCTGCGTCCCTATGTCCGAACAAAACCTGCGCATCAACGCGGCCTGGATCAAACGTGGAGTCCTCATCACGGATCCCGCCAGCACGTTCATCGACGCCAGCGTCCGCCTCGGCAAAGGCACCCGGATCGAACCCTTCAGTTTCTTGGCGGGCAAGACGGTGATCGGACGCGATTGCGTCATCGGTCCCTTCGCCCGCGTCAAGGACTGCCGCATCGGCGACCGCTGCGTGATCGAGCAATCCGTGCTCGAAGGATCCGTGCTCAAGAAAAAAGTCACGGTGGGTCCCTGGACCCGTTTACGCCCCGGATGCGTGGTGGAAGACGGCGCGCATCTCGGCAACTTCTGCGAATTCAAGAAGGCCCACATCGGGCGCGGCGTGAAGGCCGGCCATCTCTCTTATGTCGGGGACGCGAGCGTGGGCGCCAAGGCGAACATCGGCGCCGGCACCATCACCGCGAACTTCGACGGCAAGCTCAAGCATAAGACCAGGATCGGCAAAGGGGCCTTCACCGGCTCCGGCACGGTGCTGGTGGCCCCCGTCAGCCTGGGCGACTTCGCCATGACTGGCGCGGGCGCGGTGCTGCTGCGGGGCCGTAATGTGCCCAAGAAAGCCCTGGCCGTCGGCGTGCCGGCGCGCCTGATCAAAAGGTGACCCTGACCCATGTCAAATGAACTGAAGGTCTTCGCGGGCAATTCCAATCCGGAGCTCTCCAAAGAGATCTGCGAGTACCTCAAGACGCCCCTGGGACGCGCCGATATCGGCCGCTTTCCCGAAGGCGAGGTGAAGATCAAGTTCAACGAGAACGTGCGCGGGGCCGACGTCTTCTTGCTGCAGTCCACCTGCCCGCCGGTGAACGACAACCTGGTCGAGCTGCTGGTGATGATCGACACGGCGCGCCGCGCCTCGGCCCGGCGCATCACGGCCGTGATGCCCTATTTCGGCTACGCGCGCCAGGACCGCAAGGACCAGCCCCGCGTGCCCATCACCGCCAAGCTGGTCGCCAACATGCTCACCGCGGCCGGCGCGGACCGGGTCCTGACCATGGACCTGCACGCCCAGCAGATCCAGGGCTTCTTCGACATCCCCCTGGACCATTTGCAGGCCCTGCCGGTGCTGGCCCAGCATTTTAAACAATTGAAGCTGCAGAACCTGGTGGTCTGCACCGCCGACGTGGGCGGCATCAAGGGCGCCTGGCGCTTCGCCGAGACGCTGAACGTGCCCCTGGCGATCGTGGACAAGAAGCGTTCGGGCGACAACAAGGTCGAGGCCATGGCCCTCATCGGCGACGTGGCCGGGCGCAACATCCTGATCCCGGACGACATGATCGCCACCGGAGGGACGCTCTGCGAGGCCGCCAAGTTCTTGAAGGAAAAAGGGGCCAAAGACCTTTACGCCTGCTGCACCCATCCGGTCTTGTCTGGATCGGCCGTGCAGTCGCTCAAGGCCGCCGGATTCAAGGAGATCGTGATGACCAACACCATCCCGATGTCTTCGGAAAAGCGCCAGGACAACTACGAGCAGCTCTCCATCGCCCAGCTCTTCGGCGAGGCGATCCTGCGCATCCATCAGGAGACCTCGGTCTCCTCGCTCTTCGAATAGTTTTTTCGCCTTCGCCTTGGATCCGCCGCGGACATCGGCGGGATCCAGGATACGAGGGCTTGTTCCGCCCGGCAACAACCGGGCAATGTAGGAGGAAGACATGTCCAGCGAACACGCCATCATAGCCACCCCGCGCAAAGGCTCCGGACGCCGCTATTCCAGCCGCCTGCGCGCCGCCGGCAAGCTGCCCGCCAACGTCTACGGACGCGGCGAAAAGCCCCTGTCGGTCGAAGTGGATTACGCCGAAGTTTGGCTGCTCTACCGCCGCACCATCGGAAAGAACACCCTGCTGACCATGAGGATGGAAGGCGAAAAAGACCAGATCGTGATGTTCAAGGAAGTCCAGCGCGAGCCGGTGAAGGACAAATTCCTGCACATCGATTTTTACCACGTCGATCCCCAGTACCCGATCAAGCTCAAGGTGCCGGTCGTGCTCGAAGGCATGCCCAAGGGCGTCAAGGAGCTGGGCGGCGTGCTGGGCCATCCCACCCGTTTCCTGCGCGTGCGTTGCTTACCTAAGGACATTCCCGCCGAAGTGAAGGTCAACGTCGAGGCCCTGGGCCAGGACGAGTCTTTGCTGCTGCAGGACGTGGTCCCGCCCGCTGGCGTGACCTTTTTGGACGATAAGCATACGGTGTTGGCGCACGTCTCCGTGGTCGAGGAAGAGAAGGCCGCTGAGCCTGCCGCTGGTGGAGCCGCCGGAGCTGCCGGAACGCCCGAGGTCATCAAGGAGAAGAAAGAAGGAGCTGAAGGAGCCGCCGCTGCCCCCGCGGGCAAGGGCGACGCCAAGGCCCCGGCTGCCGCTGCCAAGGGGGCTCCGGCCGCCAAAGCCGCTCCCGCCGCGAAGCCGAAGAAGTAACCCCAGTCCTATTTTTGGGCTGCGAAGAACCCCGCCGGATAATCCCGGCGGGGTTTTTTAATATTTGCTACAATGCGTCATGCAGAGAAAATGGGTCATCGGCCTGGGGAACCCCGGCAAAAAATATGAATCCACCCGCCACAACGTTGGTTTTCGGGTGCTGGAGCGCCTGGCCAAGGGGCTGGACGTCAAGATCGACAAAGAAAAGCACCAGTCCCTCTACGTCCGCACGGAAGTTCAGGGCGTGCAATTGACCCTGATCATGCCCCAGACCTTCATGAACTTAAGCGGCGAGGCCGCGGCCGCATGGAAGCGCCGGGACGGCCTGGAGCCCGAAACCGAGCTCTTGGTGCTCTACGACGACATGGACTTGCCCTTAGGCAAGCTGCGCTTTCGGCTGAAGGGAACGGCCGGATCGCACAACGGCATGGCCTCGCTGGTCGAACTGCTGGGCGGCACCGCCTTCCAGCGCCTGCGCCTTGGCATTGGCAAGCCCGAAGATCCCGCGCTCTGGGCCGACTATGTCACCCAAAAATTCACGCCCGATGAAAAGCCCGTGCTGGAAGACATGCTGGCCCGCGCCGCCCAAAAGACTCTGGCCTGGGTCGCCAGCGAAAGTACTGGCGAAAAACTCGTGTCGGAGATGAACCGTTGAGGGAAGAGACCGAAGAGCTGAAGGAACAGGAACGCGCCGCCATCCTGGCCTGCCAAAAGGGCGACATGGAGGCCTTCGAAGTCCTTTACCAGCGCTACCACCGGGGCCTTTACGGCTACCTCTTGTCCATGCTGCGCAGCCCCCACGCCGCCGAAGACCTGACCCAGGACATCTTCGTCAAACTGTTCCGGCAGATCGGCTCCTACAATTTTCAGGCCCCTTTTTCCCACTGGCTTTTCCGTTTAGCCCGCAATCTGGCCATCGACCATATCCGCCGCGAAAAAGTGCGCTTCAGCACCAGCTTGGATAAGGAGGTCGACGGGGACTATCCTTTGCAAGAGCGCCTGGCCGGCAAAAGCGTCCCGGCCGACACCCAGATCCTGAAAAATGAGCGGGCCAGCGTGGTGGTCAAGGCGGTCCAGGAGCTGCCCGAGGACTTCAAAGCCGTGGTGGTCATGCGGGAATGGGAGGATCTGGCCTATGAAGAGATCAGCCAGCGCCTGGACCTCTCGGTCGGCACCGTAAAATCAAGGCTTTTCCGGGCCAGGGCGCTTTTGGCCAAAAAGCTCAAAAACTGGGAAAAAGAATGATCTTCAGGGGTGTTTCAGAAACCTTTTTCATGCCAAAAACGTCTTGGGGGCAGGAGAAAAAGCCATGAGATTGGATGAAGCCCACATCGACGCTTATTTGAGCGGCGCCCTGGACCCGGCTGAGAAGGCCGAGATGGACGCCTTGCTCGAAAAAAGCCCTGACCACCGGGAACAGGTCGAGCACGCCCGCGAACTTCGCGCTTGGCTGCGCGCCGCCGCGCCCGAAGTGCCCAGCGAACGCATTTGGGCCAACATCCGCGAGCGGGTGATCCAGGGCGAAGTCTTGGCCGCTCCGGCCCCGGCGCTCGAAGCCGGGCTCTGGGAACGGCTGGCCGGATTTTGGACCAAGCCCAGCCCGGCCTTACGCTGGGGCTTTGCCGGAGCCGCCGCCTTGTTGCTGGTGGTGGTCGGCATCAAAGTCGGCCGGCATAACGAGCTGCCTTCAGTCCCCGCCTTGAGCACGGCTGTGCCCATGGAGCGCGCCCCCGAGCCTGTGGCCGCGCCTGAGCTGGCCGCGGTCGAACCGGCCCACGCCCAACAAAAATCGGAAAAGGCGCCGGCTCCGAGCCTGGCGCGCCGTCCGGATCCCGCCACGCCCTCGGGCCCCACGGAGGTGGAGCGGGCTCTGGCGGACCAGCAGCTCGACGATGTGATCGGTAGCCTATTGGCGCAGCGCGACGCTGGCGCCATCGCGCCGGTGGCGGCCCGGCCGATGATGGCCCGCTCCGCTGGATCGCAGAACGTGAATTTTGCGCCGGGAGAGCCCGCGCCTTATGAACGCCGCGCCGGAGCCGCGGCCATGGACAACGACGGCTTTTGGAATTTTCAGCCCGCGGCCCTGGCTTTGAACGCCCGCAATTGGAACGACGCGGCTGTCGAGTTGGAGACCGCAGCCAAAAGCGCGCCCGAGGTCTCGGAGCGTTCCTTCGCGTCCTCCGCGTTGCAACTTCTGGCCCAGCCCGGCCAGCCGCTCGCCAACCGGACTCCGGTGGTCCCTGTTGAACCCGATCCCAAGGCCGGCCTGACCGTTCTCTACGCCGGACGCTGGCAGTACTTCACCCAGACGCGAACCGCCCTTTACGCTAACGGCGTTTCGGCGCGCATGCCCGGGCTTCGAAGCGACGGCCCCGGCTTGCGCCTGGATATCAGCTTTGACAGGGCCAGCTTCGCGC